>CAYMHJ010000048.1:0-27490 GCA_964390165.1 uncultured Prosthecobacter sp.
TGGAGGTGTTCCTGCTCGACACGCGCTGGTATGCGATGACCGAGCCCTCCTTTGCCGGCAGCCACCGGCCCACGATGCTGGGCGCGAAGCAGTGGCAGTGGCTGCAGCAGGGGCTGCTCGCCTCGACCGCGCCCTTCAAGATCCTCGCCTGTGGGGTCATCTGGGACGACAAGGAGAACTTCGAGTCCGACGACTGGGGCACCTACAAGCACGAGCTGACCGCCATTCAGAAGTTCATCGGCGAGCGCCAAATTCCCGGCGTCATCCTCATGGGCGGCGACATTCACGCCAGCCGCGTGCTGCGCTACAAGACGGCCAAGATCACCGGCTACGACCTCGTCCAGTTCATCGCCTCGCCCATCCACGCCAGCACGATCCCCTCGCTCAACGTGTACCACCCCGACCTCGTGCGCAGCGCCGTCGAGCCGAACGTTTTCCTGCGCATCGAGGCCGACAGCACGGTGACCCCTGCGGTGCTCGACGCGACGCTGCTCAACAAGGACGGCGAAACCGTTTTCAGCTACCGACTCACCGCGGACGATTTGAAACCCATTCCCTGAACCCGCCACTGATCCACCATGCAAAAGGCCCCCCTCCACGTTCTGATCCTCGCCGCACTCCTGGCCTTTCCGGCCCTGCACGGCGCTGAGCAGTCGCAGAAAAAGCCGTTCCATTTCGCCCATCGCGGCGGCGCGCACGAGTTTGAGGAAAACACGCTCCATGCCTTCAAGAGCAGCTACGACAAGGGCATCCGCGGGTTTGAGCTGGATGTGCGCATGACTCAGGACGGCGAACTGGTGGTACTGCATGACGACAGCCTCGACCGCACCCACGAGGGCAGCGGACCGGTCGAACATCTCGCGGCCGCCGAAGCCAAAACGATCGTTTCCAAGAAGCAGAAGGAGCCCCTGCTGTTTCTCGACACCCTGCTGGAGTATCTGAACGACAAGCCGGGAATGTATGTGGAGTTCGAGATGAAGACCAGCAACAAGGAGCTGTATCCCGACACCCTCATCGAAACCTATGCCCGGACCATCCTGCACAAGGTCACCCGGCATGTGCCGCAGGGATCGACCTATCTGTTCACGTCCTTCGATGCGCGCCCGCTTCAGGCGATCAAGAAACTCAAGCCCGATGCCGACATCATGTTCATCCGCGGCGGCCCGCTGACGCCAGAGGTTCTCGAAAGCGCCCGGGCCATCGGCTCCAAACGCGTCGGGGTGAAGATGGAGGGCACCACCCGGCTCGCCGTCAGGGAGGCTCAGAAGCAGGGCTTCATCGTCACCGGCTGGCCCGGCCACAGCCTCAACGACTACTTCCTCGGCCTGGGCCTCGGAGTCGATGCCATCTGCACCGACATTCCCGTGCAGGTGCAGGAATACATCGACCGCAAAAAATAAACGAACTCACGACCTGGTCTCCGCACTTTGAGACCGCTCGCCTGCGCTGGTGCAGGTGGCCCCCCTCCCTCCCATCCCATGTTAACCGTCAATCAACGCACCTATCAGCCGCCCGCCCGTCCCATCGTCGTCATCTGCCTAGACGGCTCGGCCGATGAATACCTCGATTGTGCCCTCGCCCGCGGGCGCATGCCGAACCTGGCGAAGATGAGCGTGCAGGGCTGGCGCGGGTTTGCCCGCGCGGCCATGCCGACCTTCACCAACGTCAACAACAGCAGCATCGTCACCGGCGTGCCGCCGCGCGTGCATGGCATCGGCGGCAATTTCTTCTTCGACACCGCCAGCGGCGAGGAGGTGATGATGAACTCCTCGAAGTTCCTGCGTGCCGAAACGATCTTTCCGCATGCCCAGCGCGCGGGCCGCAAGGTCGCCGTCGTCACCGCCAAGGAGAAGCTGCGGGACATCTTCGCCAGCGGTCTCATCAGCGAAGGCGGTATCGCCTTCTCCTCGGAGAAGGCCAGGCATGCGGTCGTCGAAACGCACGGCATTGGCGACGTCGAATCACTTGTCGGTCCCACCCCGGAGATCTACAGCGGCGACGCCAGTCTGTACGTCATGAAGGCTGGCGTGGCCCTGCTGGAGAGCGGGCGCGCCGACTTCCTCTACCTGAGCACGACCGACTACATGCAGCACAAGCACGCGCCGGAGGAGCCGGAGGCCTTGGACTTTTATGCGGCAATCGATGTCGAGCTCGGGCGACTGCTCGCGCTCGGCGCGGTCATCGGCGTCACCGCGGACCACGGCATGAACGCCAAGCAGAAGGCCGACGGCAGCCCGAACGTGATTTATCTGGAGAGCGAGCTTGTGGCGCAGTTTGGCGCGGGTTTCCGCGTCATTCTGCCGATCACCGATCCCTATGTCGCGCATCACGGTGCGCTCGGTTCCTTCGCGCAGGTGCATCTGCCCGATGGCTTGCAGGCAGGGCTCGTGCGCGACTGGCTGCTGCAGCGCAACGGCATCACCGAGTGCCACGAGCGCGCGGTCGCCGCCCGCCTGATGGAGCTGCCCGAGGATCGCATGGGCGACCTCGTGGTGGCCAGCGGCCGCGATGTCGTGCTCGGGCGCACCCCCGCCTACCACGACCTCAGCGCGCTCGCCGGCGCCCTGCGCAGCCACGGCGGCCGCTATGAGGAGATGGTGCCGCTGGTGTTCAGCGAGCCGTTGAACGCCGCCTATGCGACCCGTGCCGCCGGCGACGTGCGCAACTTCGACATCTTCGAGTTCACCTGCAACGGCCTGCAAAGGTCGTCCGCACTCGCCGAGTGAGGAAATCCCCATGGAGCCAGCGCATCACTCCCCGGCCTTCCTTCGCGCCCGGCGCCGGTCGCTGGCGGCGGTGATGTTCTGCTACCTGTTTTACTATACCGGTCGGCAAACCTTTGGTTTTGCCATCCCGGGCATCCAGGCGGAGCTCGGGCTGGACAAGCAGACCCTCGGCTGGATCAGCGCGGCGATGCTCTGGGCCTATGCCGCCGGCCAGATGGTCAACGGCAACCTCGGCGACACGTTTGGCGGCCGGCGCATGATGTGCCTGGGCGCGGTGACGTCTTTCGCCCTCAACTGGCTGACCAGCTTTGGCATCGGCTTCAAATCCCTTGCCGCCGCCTGGGGATTGAACGGCCTGGCGCAGAGCATGGGGTGGGCGCCCGGCAGCCGGCTGGTGTCGAACTGGTTCGGTGCGCACGAACGCGGCCGCGCCTTCGGCCTATACGTGCTGGCGGCGGGCTTGTCCTCGGTGCTGTCCTTTGCCACCTCGCTGCTCGTGCTCGATGTGCTGCAGCTCGACTGGCGCTGGATCTTCCGCCTGCCCGTCATGCTGATGCTGCTCGGCGGGCTGGTTGTCTGGTTCATGGCCCGCGACCGGCCCGGGGATGCCGGCTTTTCCGACAGCCAAGAGGATGAAAAGGTGCGGGTGACCGGGGCGACCCGGGAAACCGCTTGGCAGCGCTACGGCATCGCTCTGAAAAATGGCCGCCTGCTGCTCGCTGGCCTCGCCATCGGCTTTCAAAACACGGTGCGCTACGGCCTGCTCATCTGGGTGCCGGTGTACTTCCTGGGCGAGGATTTCAAGGCGGATCCGCTGGGTAAGTGGATCAGCATCGCTCTGCCGATCGGCATGGCCCTCGGCGCCTTGGCGAGCGGCTGGATCTCCGACCGCTTCTGCGGCTCGCGCCGCAGCGGCGTCATCACCGCCTTCATGCTGCTCGCCGCCACGGCCGCCCTGGGCATGTACGTTCTGCCGCCTGGACACCGGCTCGGCGTGCCCGTGCTCTTCCTCGCCGGCTTCTTCGCCTACGGTCCTCAGTCCGCTTTTTGGGCGCTCGCTCCCGACCTGCTCGGCCGCGAACGCGCCGGCACCGCCGTCGGCGTGATGAACTTCTTCGCCTACGCCATGGCCGGTCTCGGCGAGCCCTTCATCGGCTGGATGGTGCAGCACAACCCCTTCGCTGCCACGCCCGGCGTGGAAAGCGTCGCGCTCGTCTTCCCCCTGGTCGCCGCCTTCGCCGTCTGCAGCGCCCTTCTCGCCCTCCTGATCCGCCGATGAAATCCGCCCGCGTCCAACTTTTCCAAGGTGCCCATCAGCCTTTTCAAATGAGCGCCGCGCCTCTGCCGGAAGCGCTGCGCCCCGACGAGGTGCTGGTGCAAATCTCGCTCGCGACGATCTGCGGCTCCGATTTGCACACCACGGAAGGCCGCCGTTCCGCACCGACGCCCTGCGTGCTCGGTCATGAGGCTGTTGGGCATGTCGTGCGCAGCGCGCGGCCAGGAGTCGCCGAGGGTGAACGCGTGACCTGGACGCTGGCGGATTCGTGCGGTCACTGCGCCCCCTGCACGAACTGGCATCTGCCGCAGAAGTGCGAGCGTCTTTTCAAATACGGCCATGCCGCGCTCAGCGACGGCAGCGGCCTCAATGGCTGCTACGCCAGCCACATCCTGCTGCGGCCGGGCACGCAGATCATGTCCGTGCCCGCGTCGTTGCCCGATACCATCGCCGCACCAGCGAACTGCGCGCTCGCCACCGTCGTCAACGCGCTCGAGACGCTGCCCGATCCCTGCGACCGCGCGTTGGTCCAGGGCGGCGGGCTGCTCGGCCTCTACGCCTGCGCCTGGCTGCGCCATCGCGGCGTGCGCGAGGTATTCTGCACCGATCTCAGTCCTCAACGCCTTGCACTCGTCGCGGAATTTGGCGGCATTCCCATCGAAGCCGGCGCGCCGCGGCCCGCCGTCGATCTCGTGCTCGAAGTCACCGGCAGCTCCGCCGTCATTCCCGAGGGCATCCAGGCCCTGCGGCCCGGCGGGCACTACGTCTGGGCAGGCATGGTGCACCCCGAGACGAAGCTCGACCTCACGGGCGAGGCCGTGCTGCGCAAATGCCTCACGCTGCGCGGCGTGCACAACTACGCGCCGCAGCATCTCGCCGACGGCCTCGATTTCCTCGCCCGGAATCACACGCGCCTGCCCTTCGAAAAACTCACCAGCCCGCCGCTGCCACTCGAACAGCTCAACGAGGGTTTTGCCCTCACCCGCAGCCGCCAGTGGCAGCGGGTCGCCATCCAACCCTGATTCCGATGTCCATGCTCTCGCTCCCCAGTTACCTCGCAGGCACCGCCGTCACCGGCGATCAGTGGGTGGATGTCTTCAACCCTTGGAACAGCCGGCAAGTCGGCCGCGTGGCCTGCCTCCACGGCGCCCAAGTCGAGCAAGCCATCCAGACGCATCTCCAGCCGCAGCCCGCGCTCACGCGCCATGAACGCAGCCGCATCCTCAACAAGACGCGCGACCTGCTCGACGCACGCCGCGAGGAACTCGCCCGGCTCATCACCGCCGAGGCGGGTCTTTGCCTGCGCGAGACGCGCTACGAGGTCGGCCGCGCCTGCGACGTCTTCGCCTTCGCCGCGATGGAGGCGCTGCGCGACGACGGCCAGACCTTCTCCTGCGACATCTCGCCCACCGGCAAGGCGCGCAAGATCTTCACCCTGCGCGAGCCGCTCTCGCTGGTCTTCGCCATCACGCCATTCAACCACCCGCTCAACCAGGTTGCGCACAAGCTCGCGCCGGCCATCGCCGCCGGCGCGCCGCTCATTTTGAAACCCTCGGAGAAGACGCCGCTCACCGCGGTGCGGCTCGTCGAATTGCTCTACGAGGCAGGCCTGCCCGGCCACATGCTCAGTTGCATCCATGGTGACCTCGATGAAGTCACGCGCCCGCTGATCCGCGACGAGCGCGTGGACCTTGTCACCTTCACCGGCAGCGCCAAGGTGGGCAAGGAAATCGCCCGCACCGCCGGCTACAAAAAGACCTGCCTCGAGCTCGGCGGCCATTCGCCGCTCATCGTTCTCGACGATGCCGACCTCGATCTCGCCGCGAAACTGGCCTGTGAAGGCTGTTTCCGAAACAGTGGCCAGCGCTGCACCGCCGTACGCCGCCTGCTGGTGCAGGAGGGCGTGCTCGCCGAGTTCACCCAGCGTTTCCTCGCCCTCGCCCAAACCTATGTCTGCGGCGATCCGGCCGATGAGGCCACCGTGGTCGGCACAGTCATTGATGAAGCGGCCGCCAGGTCCCTCGAAGCCGCCATTCACGACGCCACCGCGCGCGGTGCAACGCTCCTCCAGGGCGGCCATCGCCACGGCGCCCTGCTGGAGCCGACGATCCTCGCCGGCGTGCCGCGCAACTCCATCCTGGGCACCTGCGAATGCTTCGGCCCCATCGCGCCGATCTTCCCGGTGCGCGATCTCGACGACGCCATCGCCTACGCGAATGCCACGCCCTACGGGCTGAGCAGCGGCATCGTCACCCGCAGCCTGGAGTCGGCCATCCGGGCCGTCAAAGGCATCAAGGCCGGCACGGTGAACGTCAATGAAATCCCCGGCTACCGCCTCGAACTCAGCCCCTTCGGCGGTGTCAAGGACAGCGGGCTCGGCATCAAGGAGGGCGTCATCGAGGCTGTCCGGTTCATGACCACGGTGAAGACTTACTCGCTGCCGTGGTGAAGCGGTCGCCATCTTCCAGCGATGATTAACGCGCGGGCTTCTCCTTTGCGATGCCGAGCACGGCACCAATCAAACGGGTGGGCTTTTAGGGAGAAAATAGGTGTTTCAGCACTCGTTTCTTCAATCCACGGCCACCGAACGGCAGATGTCCGAGAGCCGATTGTCGCGTGCTGTTCTCTTGGCTATTCCGTAGTGTCCGGTGGTGAGATCGGTACTCATGAACTTCTTGGTCGTGGCGGGCTACGCATTGCAATACCCACAAACTGCCGCCACTCGCAACGAGGTGCTTGTGGTTCAACTCCGGACGGCTCTTGATGAAGTCCAAGACTCGCAGCATCCTGAAATACAAGTGCGCAAAAACCAGGTCGCAGCGACTGTGAATGTTCTGGTTAGGACTACTGACCGCTGCGGCGAGATTCACCATGTTCTCCGCGCACAAACACGAGCGTGCCGCGCGTAGGTAGCTCCCGCCATGAATCCCCCAATCGCATATCGCACTCGCTGCACGGGTCCGCTGACCTTGCGCAGGAGCTTCATGCAGATCGGACTTCGCGGCATGGCCACGTTGAGTTGGCCAGGTTTGATGCGGTTGCGTGCCGAGAATGCGCTAAAGCCGAAGTCGGAGCGCACGGCAGTCATCTTTGTCTTCCTGCCGGGCGGTCAGTCGCACATCGACACCTACGATCCGAAGCCGGACGCGAGCAGCGAGTATCGCGGCCCATTCAAGACGATCCCCACGAAGGTGCCTGGACTGCACTTCACCGAACTGATGCCCATGCAGGCGAAGATCGCGGACAAGTTCACCGTGCTGCGCTCCATGTATCAAACCGCAGGCGGACATCCCGCCGGCACGATGCAGATCCTCTCCGGTGATCCCGATACGCGTGACAAACCCGCCCCGCGTCTGCCGGACTGGATGTCCGTCGCGCATCATCTGCGCTCCAAAGAAGGCAGCCGGGCAAATCCGCTGCCAAACTACACCAGCATCCAACCCATCAACAGCTCCTACTGCGGCCCCGCTTATCTCGGCGATGCCTTTGCCGCCTTCTCCGTCAGCGAGGATCCAAATCGCCCGCAGTTCGAAGTGCCCAACATCGGCCTCGCTGACGAAGCGGAGACGCGACGGCTCAGCGACCGCTTGGCGCTGCGCAAAAGTCTCGACCGCATGGAGCGTGCGTTTGACCGTCAGCACGAGCTGTCGGCGCTGGATGAGTTTGAGGCGCAGGCCGCATCGCTGCTCACTGCGCCGGAGGCACGCGATGCCTTTGACCTTGGCAAAGAGGATGCCCAAACGCGCGACCGCTACGGCCGCAATCGCTGGGGCCAGCAGCTCCTCCTCGCGCGTCGCCTCGTCGAGTCCGGCGTGGAGATCATCACCAGCAGCCTGCATGGTCCGCTGTGCGGTCGCACGCAGGTGTGGGACGATCACGCTGTCGATCATCCATCTTCGAGGCACTGCGTTTTCGCATGGGCTACTACGACCAGGCCGTGTCCGCTTTGATCGAGGACATCTACGCGCGTGGCCTCGACAAGAAGGTGCTCGTCGTCGTCACCGGCGAGTTTGGCCGCACGCCGCGCATCACCTTTGACCGCAGCACCGGCGCGGGCGATGCCAGCGGTCCTGCGGGCACCTTGCAACCCGGACGCGACCACTGGCCGCGTGCCTTTTCCAATCTCTGGGCCGGTGGTGGCATCCAGACCGGCGGCGTCATCGGTGCCACCGACAAACGCGGTGAAGACGTCATCGAGCGCCCGTGCAGTGCGCATGATTTCCTCGCCACCATCTACCACCACCTCGGCATCGACTCCGCCAAGACCACGCTCAACGACTTCAACGGTCGCCCCGTGCATATCGTGACGAATGGCAGGCCGATCCCTGAACTGATCTCAAGTCGGGCATAAACCGCCGCTTCATTTTCAAACGACTTTATCCAACGCCAACACTCATCTCATGACCACCGACAATCCCAGCCCCGCCGACTTCTCCCGCCGCGCCTTCTTGAAGACATCCGCCACCTCCGCGCTCGGTGGTGGTCTCCTCGCTGGCGCCTCAAGACCGGCGAACGCTGCGGATAAGTCCACCCGAAGCAACGTCATCGCACAGGAGAACGCCAAAGAAGGCACGATCGACTGGCAGCTTACCCGCGTGCGTCTCGACAAGTCCGACGGCTTTCGTTCGCCGTTTATCGAGGGCTACTGCTCACGCCAGAGCGTGAAGGCGGGCGAGACGATTGACATCATGGTCTCGACTGAGCCTGCCGCGAAGTTCACGCTCGAGATCTTTCGCACCGGCTATTACGGCGGCAAAGGCGCACGGCTCATGAAGGTGCTCGGGCCTTTCGATGGCAAGGCGCAGCCGATGCCCACGCCGGGCGAGAAGGACCTTCACGAGTGCAAGTGGGAGCCAACGACGAAGCTGACTATCCCCGAGGATTGGGTGAGCGGCGTTTATCTTGGCAGACTCACCACCCTGCCGGAGCAACCCGACAAGCCCTACTGGCAGAGCTATGTCATCTTCATCGTGCGCGACGAGCGGCCTGCGGACCTTTTATTTCAATGCTCCGACAATACCTGGCAGGCCTACAACCGCTGGCCCACTCATTACTCGGTCTATACCCATCCGAAGGGCAACCAAGGGCCGTGGGCCGACGTGAGTTTCGACCGGCCTTACGGGCGGCAGTCGCAATACACCGGCATCGTCAATGACCCGCTCTCGGCCGGCTCCGGCGAGTTCACATCGTTCGAGCAACCGCTCTCCTACTGGCTGGAGCAGCACGGCTATGACGTGAGCTATTGCTCGAACAGCGACATGCTCACGCCCAACCGCGGCTTGAAGTGCAAGACCTTCATCAGTGTCGGCCACGATGAGTATTGGGACATCCGCCAGTTCCGCAGTGTCGAGAAGATGCGAGACGAGGGAGTGAACCTCATGTTCCTCTCCGGCAATGCCGTGTGCTGGGTGACGCCCATGCGCGCGGGCTTCGATGGCCGCGAAAACCGCATCATGTTTCGCGGCGGTCCCTACGGTGGCGATCAACCCTACATGAAGGATCGCATGGAAAAGAACGGCCCCTTCCCCGAGCGTGGCCCTGATGAAGGACTGCTCATCGGCGCACGCAACGGGCGGCCCATCAACTGCGGCGGCGATTGGATCGTGACCAACCCCGACCACTGGATTCTCGCGGGCACAGGGATGAAGAAAGGCGACCGCATCCCCGGTCTCGTTGGCTGGGAGTATCACAACCTCGCCGCGACAGAAATTCCCGGCCTGGAAATCATCGCCGAAGGCCCGGTGTGGGTCGGCGGCGAAACGCTCTCGCACTACACCGCCACCGTCTATCCGGGACCGAAAGGCAATTGGGTCTTCAACGCCGCGACCATCTTCTGGTGCCAGGCACTCAGCCATCCGCCCGGGCACACGCTGCCTTGGTCGCACTGGTCACGCCCGCACGGTCCCGACGAGCGCGTGCAGGAGATCACTCTCAACTTCTTGAACAAGGTGCTCTCGTGAACCCGCACCGATTCGTCAAGCGAGCGCCATGGCAAAGGCCCCGCCCGCTCCCCGAAATGACCGTGCGCCGCCAAGATCGAAGAAGTAGGCAGTATAATTCTCTGATTCTGATCTTTCTTCATTCTATTGCCTATCTCATTCCCATGTTCCGCCTGCTTCTACTTTTCCTTATCTGCATCACCCCTCTGCACGCAGAGTTCCGTGCGGCGGTGGTGACGGTGGACATCACGCCGGAAACACCGCAGATGCTGCGCGGTTACAGTCCGCGCATGTCCACGAAAGTCCGCGATCCACTTCACCATCGCATCGCGGTCATGTCCGATGGCACGACCACGTTTGTCTTCATCGCTTCGGATTTGTGCTCACTCTCGCCCGCTTACTGCCAGCGCGTCACGGGTGCGCTGGCCGCTGACCTTGGCCTGTCGCCACAGAACATCTGGTGGTCCATTACGCATACCCATTCCTCGCCCTACGTCGGCTCGCCCGGAGTGCCTGGAGTGCTGATGCCAAACCGCTTCCAGTTTCGCGTGGATGCCACTTACAGCGAACTCGTCGAGCGAAGGCTCAGCGAGGGCGTGAGGCTGGCCATGGGGAAACTGGAGCCCGCCCGGCTCGCCATCGGTCAGGGCTACTCGGAGGCGAATATCAACCGCCGCGCCCGCGATGCCGATGGCCAGATCCGCCTGGGCATGAACCCCAACGGTCCGGTGGACCGCCGCATCGGCCTCCTGCGCCTCGACAAGACGGACGGCAAGCCTTTGGCCCTGCTCGCCAACTACGCCATGCACGCCACCGTGCTCGGTGGCAGCAGCACCCTCGTCAGCGCCGACGCGCCCGGAGCCGTGGCCGCGCACGTCAAGCAGCAGACCGGCGCACCCATGCTGTATCTGAACGGTGCCGCAGGAAACCTCGCACCCCTCTACAGCGGACGCCAGGAGACCGAAGCGCGAATGCTCGATCAATTCGCTGTGCTGCTGGGCGATCCCATTCTCGACGCCAGCCGCCGTGCTCGCCCATTGAACGGAGAAATCAGCTTCCGCACCTCCCGCATCATCGTGGAGACACCCAAGCGCCCCAACATCGGCTGGTCCGACGAACTGAAAGACTACCTGCGAGTGGAAAAAGACGGCGCAGAGACCCTGCTCGTGCCGGTGTGCTTCCTGCGCATCAGCGATGACGTCGTGCTCTGGAGCGCCCCGATGGAGCTGTTCTGCGAAATCTCCAATACCATCCGCGACCGCTCGCCCTTCACCCACACACTCTACATTGGCTACACCAACGGCACCTTCGGCTACCTGCCCACTGAGCAGGAATATCAAGCCGGCGGCTACGAGCCTGCCACCTCCCCCTTCACCGCCTCCGCCGCCGTCCATCTCAGCGAGGCCGTGAACAAGCACCTGCGGAAGATTCATTCCTCGGAGAAGCGGCAGTAAATGAGGACCGTAGAATAGCGGCCAAATGCGTCCATCCCGGAAATCCATTCTCCTGCCTATCGCAGTCAGCCACCGAAACACCTTCCAGTCATGAAACCCTACGCACCGCTCATCACGCTCGCCATCGGAATGCTTGCAGCCACGCTGGCATCCGCCCAGGGCCTCTCGCTTTACAGCAGCGTCAGCCAGGAGGCTCGAGAAGTCACGGGCGCCGCTCTAGCTCAACCGCTTTCACCTGAAGCATGGAAGGCCACACTGGCTGAGCGACGTGAAAAGTGGCTGGAGATGCTCGGCCTTTCGCCGCTACCGAAACGCACGCCGCTGCATGCCACCGTGACCGGCCTGTTGGAGCGCGGCGACTATGTCGTGGAGAAGATTCATTTCCAAAGCCTGCCAGGCGCGCATGTGGCGGGCAATCTCTACCGTCCGGCCAGGATCACCGGAAAACTGCCCGCCGTGCTCTACCTCTGCGGTCACACCAAGGGCAAGGTGAACGCACCGTATCAGGCCAATCCGCGCTGGTTCGGCCAGCATGGCTATGTGGCGCTCGTGCTCGATCCCGTGCAGCTCGGCGAGTGTCAGGGCATGCATCACGGCACCTATCGCGACGGTCGTTTTGACTGGCCCAGCCGTGGCTACACGCCTGCTGGCACCGAGGTTTGGAACGCGATGCGCGCACTCGATTACCTGCAAAGCCGCGATGATGTGGATGGCGAAAAAATGGGAGTCACTGGCCTCAGCGGCGGCGGGGCGATGTCATGGTTCCTCGGCGCGGCAGATGAACGCGTAAAGGTGGTCGTGCCAGTGTGCCAGAGCGGCAGCATCGAGCGCATGGCCGTGGATCGTGCCACGGACGGGCATTGCGACTGCGCCTTCTGGGTCAATTACCATCGCTGGTGCTGGTCGGACATCGGCGCACTCATCGCGCCGCGTGCGTTCATGATCGCCTCCGGCAGCGAGGACGTGCTTTGGAGGCCTGCGGGCTATCGAGATGTCGCGCATCGCATCCGCCATCAATACACCACCTTGGGAGAACCGACGAAATTCGAGCTGACCGAAGACCTCGCGCCTCACGGTTACACCCCGAAGCTAAGACAGGCGATTTTCACCTTCTTCAACACGCATCTCAAAGGCGATCCCACCCCCATGCAGGACGACGTGACCGACTTCGTGGAGCCGGAGGAAAACCTGCTCGTCTTCGGCGGAAACCTGCCCAAAGACGACACCATGATGCAGATGGACGCACGCCTCGTGCGGAACGCCGATGTGCCCATGCCCGACAGCGAAACGCAGTGGCAATCGCATCAAAAAGACGCACTCGCCAAGCTGCGCCAGACCACCTTCCGTAACATCCCCGCCGATCCCACACCACGCCTGCGCGACAAACTGGCCGATGGCGGGACCAAGGAAGGCGCCATCTTCGGCACCCGCATCTTTGACACCAGCGATGGCCTCACTCTCGCTGTGAAAACTCAGCAAGCAGCACAAAACACCGGCCCCGTGGTCATGTTCGCCGTGCAGCCCGATGCCCGCAGCACCTTCACCGGCGGGGGTGGTGTATCCAGACCCGGCCTCGCCCGCGAGTTCGCCAGCGCTGCCGTGGAGGTGCGGAACACCGGAGCCACCTCCGTTGGCCCTGGCTACCTGTGGACCCTCCGCCGCATGTATCCGCTACTCGGCCACACATTGCCCGAGCGCCAAGTCCACGATCTGCTCGCTGGAACCGCGCTCATGCGCAGGGAGCCCGCCACCAGCTCCACGGTCTTGTTTGGTCAGGGTGAAACCGCTGCACTCGCCATCTACGCCGCCATTCTCGACCCCAAAATTAGCGAACTCATTCTCGACTCTCCACCCGAAACCCACACCCAGCCCGAAACCGCCGAGTTTCTCGGCATCCTACGCATCGGCGACCTCCCACAAAATCTCGCCTTGGTTCACCCACGCCCGATCACCTTCATCGGCAAAATACCTTCCGCCTACGAATGGACCAAACAGGTCTATGAAAAGCTCGGCACAGGAGATCGAATCCGCGTCATCAAAAACGCCCGTGAATGGAAACCGCTGGGCAATTAACTGGCTCCAGAGGCTGGTAAATGATTTGGGGTAAAAAGATCAAAAATCTGAAGCTACCATTTTTCACCCGCAATCTTTTACCAGCCAACATTCACTTTAGCGTGAGCAGGTAGGCCAGCAGATCGCGGAAATCCTGAACGGTCATGGTGTTCTCCAATCCCGCAGGCATCATCGAGAGCGGCGACGTGGTGTGGCGCGTGACTTGGGCGACTGGGATGCGTTGGCGACCGAGCCCAAGCGCGTTGATGAGCGGTGAACCATCCAGGTTGATGTGAACGAGCACGCCGGAGTGAGTGACGCCGGCCTTGGTCTCGACGATGTGATGCTCGAACTGCGGCGCGACCTCGCGTGAGGGGTCGAGGATGGCTTCGGTGAGTTTCGCACGGTCGAGCGAGCGTGCGACGTTGGTCAATTCGGGGCCGATGCTGATGCCGCGGCCCTGTGCTTGATGGCACGTCGTGCAGCCAGTTTGAATGCCAAGAAAAACACGACGCCCAGATTCGGCGTCGCCGCCTTCACGCACGGCGCTGCGCCACTCGTCGGGCGAGACCGGACGCTTGTAGCCATCGGACTTGAGAGCCATCTGGAGTTGCTCGGCGACAGCCGAGTTAGTGTTGCTCAAAGTGGCGAGCTTGTCCTGCATGGCCTTGCGCACCTGGGCTTCGCCAACGACGAGACGCAGGGCGCGGGCGACTTCCAGTTGCACCGAAGGATCGCTGTCGATGAGCAAACCGGTGAGCGCACTGACCTGAGAAACATCGCGGCGAGCGAGCGAGAGGATGGCGTCGGCTCGTAGTGAAGGCGGAACTTTGGGGTCCAGCGCCACCGACTTGAGCACGCCAGGCACCTCAGCGAGGGGACACGCGGCGAGGGTGCGGATGGCTTCTTGCCGGACCTTCGTGTCACCATGGCGCGCGAAGTGCAGCAGGCGCTCGGCGGTCTTCGCATCGGTCAAGGTAGTGACGGTCGCCGCAGCCATCGCGTGGAGAGCGGCGGGTTGTTTGTCATCGTGCAGGATGCTGGCGAGCAACTGCTGGCGCACAGAAGGCTTCGCGGGCACCCCTTTGACGGCTGGGGCGTAGGGTTCGGAGGCAAGCATCTCGGCAGCGGCGAGGTAAGCCTGAAACATGGCCGGCGTCGGCTCCTGGGCGATGGCACGGCTAATATCGTCAGTGAGCGCCTGAATGCGATCTTCGCCCGTCCACCAGAGCGCGAGGAAGCGCACACGCTCGTCGGTATCGGACAAGTGCTTGCGCAGGATGGTCACCGCGTCATCGGCGTGACCGCGCCACAACGCGAGCAACGCGCCGAGTCGCACGACTGGGCTGGCATCATCGGCGGCCTTCATCACGGCATCACGGAAGACGGGCTTCGCGAGCGCTGTAATTGCGGCACTTCGGATGAAGGGATCGCTATCGGCCAACGCGGACTTGAGTTCCTCGAACTGAGCTGGCGAATCTGCGGCTAACAAGCGCTGGCAGCGCAGCGCCTCTTGGTTGGTCTCCGCCAGCGGCTCCTGCCACGAAGGTGCTACCGCCTTGGCATCCTTCTTCATCGAGAGCCGCCAAATACGACCTTTGCCATGCACGGGATACGAGGTGCGGTCGGCCCAATCCGTCACATAGAGCGAGCCATCGGGCGCGACGGCGAAGTCCACCGGGCAGAAGGCTTCGTTGAACTTCTTTTCGCCCGTGACGAGGTTTCCCTTCGTCGCGATGAAGGACGCGCCGTGAGGTTTCAGGCGATACAGTTCAATCGCGGCATCACCCCACGAGGCGACGAGCAGCGATCCTTCATAGCCCGCGGGCAGCGCGATCCGGTCGGTAGAAATCACACCGCAAGGAGCCTCGCCTGTGCCTTTGAGCATGGGCAGCGTACCTGGCAATTCGCCGTCCCAGCCGTTAAAGACATGCGTGTCATCATAGCGGCGCTTGTAGCCATAGTCGCCGCCTTGCATGACATGCAGCAGACGGCAGGGTGGGCGTCCTCCAGGATCATTATCCACGCAGAAAAGACGTCCCGCACGATCCAGCTCCAGGCCAAACGGGTTCCAGAAGCCAGTGGCCACCTCGTGCAGTTGTTTGCCATCAGCGCGACAGCGGAAAACCTTGCCACCGCGTCCTGGACCCGCATGGACCTCGCTGCCGTCCGTGCCGCGCAGCGTGTATTCCGCGCTGAAGTTTTCGCCGATGCCGAGGTAAAGCCAGCCATCGCGGCTGAAGACGATGCCGTTCAAACCATTGTGCGGGTAATCCTGCGACGTCGTGAGTTCCACGATGTTCGTGCGACGCTCGCTGACGCCATCACCATCCGCATCGTGCAGCAGCACCACGCCATTGCGATTCACAAGGTAGAGTTCATCCGCTGGCGAGAGCGCGAGGTTCATCGCACTCTTGAAGCCCTCCGCGAACACCTTCGGCGTATCGGGAATGCCATCACCATTGCTGTCGGTCAGCACCTTCACCAGATCAGTCTCTGGCCCCTTGTAATCTGCGGGCCGGTGATGCGTGTGCGACTCGACGACGAAGAGCCGATTGCGCTTATCAATGGCGATGCCGATGGGCGTGACAATCTGCGGCTCGGAGGCGACGAGCGTGAACTCGAGCTGTGGATCAACCGGCTTCGGCGTGGCGGCGAAGATCGACGAACCGAGCAGCAGAGGCAGGCATGAGAGGTGAATGGGTTTCATGCGGTGTAGAGAGATGATTGAGATGCGGAATGAAGTAGGCAGTAGAATTGAAGAAACAGAATTCAGATCATTCTACTGCCTCCCCTGCCTTTCTATTTCCCTTTGAACGACCGCCCCTTTTTCACCGCCTCCTGCACACCACCGGAGAGGCCGCCATCGCTGCCGACGGCGAGGAAGCGGAAGCCTTGGGCGAGGCGTTTTTCCACTTCGTTGCCGCCGCAGAGGGTTCCGAGCGGGACCTTGGCCTCCTTCGCGGCCGCGACGACTTTTTCGATGGCCACTTCGACGGCGGGATCGCCCAAGGGCACGCCGAGGGAGAAGGCGAGATCGGAGGGACCGATGAACAGGCCGCCGATGCCTGGCACGGCGGCGATGGCGCGGATGTTTTCCACGGCGGGTTCGCTCTCGATCATAACCCATAGCACGAGTTCGCCTTTGGGATCGAGCGGCCAGAGATCGGCGCGCTCTGCATATGTGCCGCCGGAGAGACCCCACTGCCGCGCGGCCCACCCGTAGCCGACACCGCGTTTGCCCTGCGGCTCGTAGTCCGGCACGCCTTTGAGTTGAGGGAAACGGCAGGCCTGCACCATGGCGCGGGCATTTTCGGCGGTCTCGACATGCGGCACCACGACACCGAGCGGGCCGAGATCGAGCACTTGCTTGAGGATGAACTGGAGCTGCTCGCGTCCGGCGGCGGGCACTCGGACGAAGGGCGCAGTGCGCACTTTGAGGCCGTTTTTGAGCACGTCTTCCTTGCTCGTCATGCCCACCAGGTAGCTCTCCAGCCGAGTAGGATCAAAGGGCGAGTGCTCCATGTCCACGATGACAAAATCCAGTCCGCTGCCCGCCATGCCAGCACCAGAGCGGAGGGAGACATTGGAGGCGAAGACGCCAAAGGCAGGCTTGCCGGACTCCATGAGCGCGATGTAGGGATTGATGCGTTCGGCGGTTTTTTCAGCGGTCTTTTCCTGAGCGCTGGAAACCGAGGTGCCGATGAGAAATAGCATCGCGATGAGATGGAGTGGTTGTTTCATGGATTGGATTTGTGAGATGAATGTTCCGCACCGAAGGCCGCACGCAGATACGCGAGCACATCGCGGATTTCCTCCGGCTTCAGCACGCTGCCGAAGGGCGGCATGGGCTTGCCGGGAGCGCCTTCGGTGATGATCCTAACAAGATCGGCATCGGCTTTGGAGAGCGGCGCGTCTTTGCCACGCAGCGTGAAGTTCGCGGCGACAAGTGTGGCTTGCGAGACGGCGGGCGAGCCGGGCAGTGCGCCGCCTTTGCCATCCGGCTGATGGCACACCACGCAGAAGGTGCCGTAGATGCGGCGGCCGTTTTCGGCATCGGTTCCGGCATTCGTTTTCTTGGCGGCGATGAGCAGCGGTTTGTCCATCGGGCCGCTGAAGGTGCGTCCGTCGAGCATGCGGGTGAGGGTGTAAAAGGCCATCGGGTTCTCCACGGCACGACCATTGGCGGCATGTAGTTGCTCCAGCTCGAGTTCATAGATGTAGCCGGGCTCAAGATCGCGCACGACGAGTTCGACGCTGCGTTGATCGTCCGAAACACGCAGCGCTGTGATCGCCATCGCGCTCTCATCCACACGCGGCGAGCCTTTTGGCAGATAAAGATAGCGAAACCTGCCGAGGCGATAGGTTTTCACATTCTGCAAACGAGCCCCATCCATCGCGGCGGTGAAGGTGAGGCGGAAACCCTCGCGAGTGAGCTGCATGGTGGCGATTTCCACCGGCTCATTCTTCGACCAAACGATGCGCTGCAAGCCATCGCCCTGCCCCCAGCCGCGTGTGGTCTGCGCCACATAGAGGCTGCCATCGGGCGCGAAAGCCATGCGCATGTTGCCAGCACGCAGCGGAGTGCCGGAGCGCGGCGGCACATCGCGGAAATGCTTCAAGCCATCGGCACCAGCGGGAATGGTGAGATTGTCCTTGCCGCTGTTCGCCTGGATGGCAGCCAGACCCACGGCATCGCGGATGAAGGGAAAGCACGCGCCCTGGTATTCACCCGCGACCTTTTCGAGAAACACGCGGCTGATGAGTTTGGTGAAGTCGCCAATGAATATCTGACCGGCAAACGGCCCAAACTTGCCGCCCGTGGTGTCCCACACCGGCTCGCCAGGGCTGCCACCCATCGCGCCATGTGGCAACGCAACGGCCTCAGGAGAGCGCAGTTTCGTCAGCGTCTCCAGGTCCACCGGACCACGATAATCGTCACGCCATTTCAAGGACGCCGCATGACCATAAAATCGCCCTGGCTGCACATGCACGAGCGTGCTGGTGGCGATGTAATCGCCCTGCTGATCGGTGATGAAAACGTCGCCCTCCGGACTCAATCCCACACCCGAAGCCGCGCGAAAACCGGAGGCGATGGGCGTCATCTTTCCATCTGGAGAAACCTTCAACACCCAGCCCTCATAGCGACCCGGTGAAGGCTTGGCTTCCTGATGCACTTTCTCCAGGTGCAGCGGCTCACGCGGGAAGCGCGTGCTGATATCGCCCGCCACATCGGGCAAACCGGTGGCGAGTATGAAATCGCCCGCCGCATCCCGCCGCAGGCCAAAAGTGAACTCATGCCAGTTGTCCGTCACCTGCCAGTCATCGTTCAGCGTTTCGTAGCGATCCGCCACACCATCGTCATTGGCATCGCGCAGGCGAGTCAGTTCAGGCCGCTGCGTGACGAGGATTTCCTTCTCCGACAAGGCGAGCACACCCAGAGGCTCATGCAGCCCGAAGGCAAAGCGCTGCCACGGCCCCGCCTTGGCATCCGATGTGATCCACACCTCGCCAGGCCGGTTCACCACCACCAGCTTCCCCGAGGGCGTGAAGGCAATGCCCGAAAGCTCAGGCGACATGCCCTTCGGCAGCGGGATTTCTTCGATCTCGTAGGTGTTGGCGAAAACAGCGGTGCCCATCGCCAAAAGAAGCAGCGTGATCGTTCTCATGACTTCTTCTGGGGGTGAATGGTCATGCTGAAAACCTTCCCGTCCCCGCCTTCATGCCACCAGATGCCCGGTCTCACTTCATCAGCACCTGAGAAACTCACTCCAGCAGCCTTTTGCTCATCGGCATGAAAATAGAGAACCACTCCCGCTGGCACCGACCACTCACGCGCTATGCCTTTTTCATCTGCCAAGGCCCGGAGAGTCTCACGCACCAGCACACCATCAAGCGTGAACTCAAAGACCACCGCATCCTTCTCGTAGCGGTAGCCTTTGAAACCTCGCACCGGTGCCTTCTCCGCCGACCCCACTCGCAGTGGCTGCAGTGTCGTTTCACGATAAAACACCTCCCCATGCACAGCCGCAGGCTGATTGATCTTCGCCCGCACCGTCGGTGCCAGATCCAGCTTGCCAACCCACGCATGATTCACTCCGCCGCGCAGTGGATCATAGCACAGCGCCAACTCCGGTCCCAGAACCACGCCAAAGGCACTCGGCCCAGCGTCTGGCATGAATGTTCGGAATACTTGAGGTTCACCAGCACGCAATGGTGATGCGCTGAGGGCGATCACAGCAGACAGCAGGACCCTTGGAAGAAGAAGGTGCATCAAGAGGTATGAAAGAGGCAGAGGAGTTTTCTGATCGGAGGTTTTGAAGCTCTAATTCTACAGCCCCCATCCTGCTGCCTATCAAAAAAACCTCATGACCCCAGCCAACTCTCTCCTTCACGCCTGCCTCGCCGCCATGCTCCTGCTGCCAGCGGGCGCATCCGCTCAGGGCAAACCGGCATCCCCTTTCACCGATTGGCAACAACGAGCCGCAGCTCAAGCACGCCTGCTTTCCCAAGTGAGATGGACTCCTGTAGCGGACACGATGCCGAACCGCAAAGGCGGCTACTTTCAGGCAGGCAAAGAGAACATCGGCGTGCCGTATTCCAGTGTGCGGTCGGAGGGACGCTACATCGGCTTTGACATCGGACTGCGCACCTTCCTCGCTGCCGTGGAGAATCCCCGCAGTGTGCTCTACACCGAGAATCTCACCGGCAAGGTCGAAAACGCCGCTGGCTACTACGGCAGCGTTTGCTCCGCCTACACCAGCTACGCACTCGGCTGCGGCATCTGGGAAGTGAGCCGCCGCTACGGCCCGCAAATCAGCGATGGCATCCGCCTCGTCGAGCATCAGTCAGCAGATGAAGCGCAGGTGGGAGATGTGATCTACACCCCGCACGCCACCGAGACATCCGGCTCGCATGTCGAGATTATCACCGCCATGACCAAAGACAGCGCAGGCAAAGTCATCTCCGTGCGCGTGGAAGAAAGCCGCCCGCCGACCACCGCCACCACGGAGCGCAGCGCTGCAGCCTTCAATGCGCATCTCGCTTCGGGGAACAAGCAGCTCTTTCGCATCACCGACCGCGAGGCATGGCGCGGCTCGAATCGCTCTGAGCCGCTGCTTTTCCCGAACTACGAGGCCGATGCCGTGAAGCCGACGATCAATCGCGCCCTGCTGCTCGATCTCGGCGACTGGGTGCCCTATCAAAAGGGCCAGCTCGTGAAGATCAACGTCATGGATCGCGATCAGCGTGGTGTGAAATCACTCCTCATTCGGCGCGGAGACAAAATGGTCGAGGAAGTCGCCCTCACTGGCCCCGGCGTGCATGAGCGCACCTTCGATGCCTGCGGCGACTACACTGCCCAAGTCATCCACGCCGATGGAAAGCCCAGCCAGGCCTGTGAGTTCGCCGTCTGTGATCTCCAGCTCACGCTGCCAAAAGAGAAAGCACCGATGAAAGGCAACTGGCAGGCCCGTTTCAGCACGGAGAACATCAAACCCATCATCATCTACCTATGGAACGACGCCGACAGCTACTGCCGCCATCCGCTTTTCCTCACCGACGAGCAACGCCGCACCGGATCACTCACCATTCCCACCGATCTCCTCAAAAAGCCCGGCAAACTCCAAGTCTGGCTCATCGCCGAACACAAACTCGGACGGCTGAAGCTGCGGAAGGATATTCTCACTGAGGAGCACTGAAGAGTCCTCGATTACAAAAAGCCGCACCCATCATGCGCTCCTTCTGAGAGAAAGCAGGCAGCCGATTTGATCTCATGAACCTCCGAGCAGCCTCTCTCCGCTTCCGTTTTGCAACAATAGCCGCCATGGCGGCCACCGCGCTCAAGATGTTGCTGCTGGTGCTGCTGGTCACGCAGATCGTCCAGGCCGCCGATGTCTATGGCGTGCGTTGGAAGGTCATCGCCGATGAGGCAGTGGATTACCACCTTCCATGTGAGCGCGTGGAAAAGGCGGCAGGCATGAAGGTTGCTGACTTTGACACGGTCTTTCCCTGGTCGGCCATGAAGCGCTGCGAGGTGCGTGGCAATGCGATGGTCGAAATCCCGAAGCACTACATGCGTCGTCATGTCAGCGATGGTTATGAGTATCGCCTCATCTCGGCGGAGAAGCTGCCCGGCTTTGTGGTGGACCCGGCATTCGTCGAAGACGGAAAGGAACTGGCAAAGATCTATGTGGGTGCCTACGAGGCCACGTTGGATGAAACGGGCCGCATGAGGTCACTGGCAGGCGTGCATCCCACGGCGGACAAAACACGCGTGCAGTATCGTGATGCGGCGAAGGCTGGCGGCGCTGGATTTGGCATCTTCGATCTACGCACGTTGCTCATGCTGCAAAACTTGTTCCTGGTGGAGCACGCCGAGCGCAACTCGCAGCGGGCGCTCGGAAATGGCTGGGGCAAAATGCTGCAACCCGCCCACACGCACCGTAGCGTGCGCGAGGAGACAGCGGTGAACCGCCTGATCACCCGGCCGACCTCCATCAAGAGCGAGGCCGCCTTGATGAACGGGCTCTTCATCGGCTGCGCCATCACGATCACCAGCGAGACGAAGCCGGGAGACGTGTATTTTGCCGGACGAACGCTCACGAAGGTGGAACTGCACCAACCGGAGCCGGGCCTGGTGACTTTCACGTTCGACGGACCGCCCGTGAGCACCACTACCGACATGTGTCTTGGCGGCGCGGCGCAGAAAACCGGGCTATCAGACGCCATCGCGGGCCACTCCGGTCATGGCAGCTATCATGGCGGCCCGCCGAACGACGTGTATCGCTGCGCGGTGAAGTATCGGCACATCGAGAACCTCTGGGGCAACCTGTGGTGTTTCATTGATGGGGCAAACCTCTCGAACGGAAAGCTGTTCATTTGCGATAACATGCGCGACTACGCTAGCGGCGTGACGCAGGCCCCATACCGACCAAGCTCCATCCCGCAGATGATGCAAAATGACAACGGCGACATCGGTGGCCCGCGTGAAATTCATTTCCTCAAGAACCTCGGTTTCGACCCAAAAATGCCCTGGCTGGCCATCCCACAAGACTTCACTCACGCAGGCAAAGACACGCTGCCGAATCAAAGCCAAAGCCTGCGTGAAGGGAACTTCGGCGACTACTACTACCTCAACGACAAAGCCACCTGTTACGTCCACGGCGGTGGCTTCGACCACTACTGGCGCTGCGGCCTCTTCACCCTGCGCGGCTGGACCAGTGACACGCATCACTGGTATCTCTACGGCTCCCGTTTGATCTACAAGCCGCTGGAGTGAATTGCATAACGTTCACGACTCTCTGTGCACGGCGTAGCTTCTGGCGCAGTGTGCATTCACTCCTTGGGAAGCCCGCTGGAAACCGCCTTGAAATCAAAACCCTTCACAGCTTCAGCCGCGAGAGTGGAGATGCGGTGATGCAGCCGCGACACGACGGAGTGGGTATCCTTGCCGTCCGGAACGTAGCGGTTGCAGAGGAAGATCACAAAGGTTTTCGAGAACGGATCAATCCATAGCATTTGCCCCGTCCACCCACTGTGGCCGTAACTGCCGATGGGAAACAGCGCCCCACGCGCGAGCGAGTAATCGTGCGGCGGGGTGCGATAGGGCGTTTCGATGTCCCAGCCAAGACCTCGGCGCACGGGCAGGTTCTTCGCAGCGGGTGAGCGAAGCCCTACGGGACTTTGCACGCGCGTCATGAGCTGAATCGTCTCCTTCTTCAAAAGGCGAACGCCCTCAAGCTCGCCACCGTTGAGCATCATGCGAGCGAACCGCGCCAGATCGCTCGTGGTGGTGAAGAGCGAGGCATGGCCGCTCACACCGCCCATCTCCCGCGACACCGTATCATCCACGAGTCCACGCTGCGGTGCGCTCGTCGGCGCGACACGCTTCAAAGCCTCGCCGGATGGCAGAAACAGCGTGTCATTCATCTTCAAGGGCTTGAAGATCTCATCCGTGCAAAACGCATCCAACGTCCGCCCGGTCACTTTCTCGATCACCATGCCCAGCACGATGCTGCCCGTGCTGCTGTAGGAGAACGCGCTGCCCGGCTCAAACAGAAGCCGCTCACAACAGACCTGAGCATAGGCTTCCTCTGGCGTGCGGCAAAAGGGCGGCTTCGTGCCATTCAGATTCACCTGCAAACCGGAGCTGTGCAGCAGGAGATGCATGATCGTGATCTTCTCGCGTCCCTCGCCCGTGAACTCCGACAAGTGCTTTGACACCGGATCATCGAGCTGAAGCAAACCACGCTCCACGCACAGCATCGCCGCACTCGCCGTGGCAACGGCTTTGGTTATTGAGGCCACATCAAAGATCGTATCCTCCGTCATCGGCTCGACGGCCGGTTTGAGCGCTCGATTACCAAACGCCTTGTGATACGAAACGCCATTCCGCTCCACCCAGACTGCCGCGCCAACGATGGTCGATTCGTTGATCGCCTGACGGATCACTTCATCCAGTGCGGCGAGTTTGCGTTCATCAAAAGCATCGTTCGCCACACAAACGGACGAGCACGCCAGCATAGCGAGGAGGAAGATGGTGAGGCGTGGCATGGAGAGTAGGTTGTAGAATGAAGAAACAGAATCGGATAATTCTGCTGCCCCCATTCTACTGCCTATTATCATTCATTCTTGATCCTGTGCTGAAGAAGTTAGCGCAACTATCGCGTTCCATCTCCCCAGATGAAAGCGCCCCCCTTCGGTCTTTTCGCCATCACTCTCTTCCTTGTCGTCGCGCAGTTCTTTTCCTCAGCGATCACAAGGGCGGACGACACAGCCGAATCGCTGATGGAACGCGCTCGCAGCGTTCTCTCGCCGTTGGAGGGTGAACTTCATCTACCAGGTCTTCATTCCGCAGTGAACGTGATTCGAGATCGTTGGGGCATCGCGCACATCGAGGCGGAGAACGCACATGATCTATTCTTCGCGCAGGGCTTCGTCGTGGCGCAGGACCGGTTGTTTCAGATCGAGCTGTGGCGGCGCACCGGATTTGGTGAAATGGCGGAGTTGCATGGCGAGGAGGCGCTGGAGGGGGACAAATTCGCGCGGCTCATGCTCTATCGCGGAGACATGGACGCGGAGTGGCGCAGCTACGCGCCGGATGCGCGGGAGATCGCCACAGCCTTCGCGGATGGCATCAATGCTTTCATCACCCAAGCGGGCGAAAAGGGACTACCGGTCGAATTTCAAATGCTCGGATTCAAACCGCGCCCGTGGCGTGCGGAGGACGTTCTGCCGCGCATGTCCGGCCTCATCATGTCGGGCAACTGGCAGCGCGAGTTGTCGCGTGCGCGGCTGATAGCCGAAGTCGGCGTGAAAAACGCACGCCGTCTCGCGCCAACGGAGCCACTGCGTGACTTTGCGCTCGATCCGCTGCTCGACGCGGAGTTTTTCAAAGCGGACATCGGCGCTGCTTACGGTGCCGCGACGAAAGCTCCCACCTTCAAGACTTCGCTGCATGAAAGTAACAACTGGGTGGCCGCAGGCTCGCTCACCGCCTCGGGGAGGCCGGTGCTCGCGGGCGATCCGCATCGAACGCTGGCGCTGCCATCGTTGCGCTACCTCGTGCATTTGAAAGCGCCGGGCTGGAATGTCATCGGCAGCGGCGAGCCTGCCCTGCCGGGCGTTGCCATCGGACACAATGAGCGCATCGCGTGGGCCTTCACCATCGTAGGCACGGATCAGGCGGACTTGTTTGTCGAAAAGACGCATCCTGATGATCCACGACGCTACCTCGCTGGTGGGGAATGGCTGCCCATGGAGACACGCGAGGAGCTTTTCAGCGTGCGTTGCAAAACCGAACCCGTGAAGCACGAACTGCGCTTCACCCGGCACGGTCCCGTCATTTATCAGGATGAGAAGAAGCACCTCGCCATCTCGCTCCGGTGGTCTGGGCAAGAGGCGGGCGGCGCGGCCTATCTCGGCAGCCTCTCGATGGCGCGTGCGACGGATCGTGAGAGCTTTTTGAAGGCGATGGAGGCGTGGAAAATCCCCTGCCTGAACTTTGTCTTCGCCAGCGTAGATGGCGACACTGGCTGGATCGCCGCTGCGGCCACACCGGTGCGCGAGGGCTGGGACGGCCTGCTGCCCGTGCCTGGTTGGACGAATGCGTATCGCTGGAAAAACTTCCTGCCTGTGAAGGACTATCCGCAGGAGTGGCAGCCCGCCGCAGGCTGGATCGCCACTGCGAATCACAACATCCTGCCGCTCGGCTATCAGCATGCGATCTCTTACGACTGGTCGCCGTCCTTTCGCTACGACCGCATTCGCGAGCGAATCGAGCAAATCACTCAATCAGGCCGCAAACTGACTCTCGACGACTTCCGCAGCATCCAGCAAGACAGCACCTCCACCGCCGCACGGCAACTCGCGGGCCTCTGGCGCGAGATTTCAGCCCCTGACGACCTCAAACCGCTCGCCGCGATGCTTGCCGCTTGGGACGGCCATCTTGCCGCCGACTCCGCTGCCGCCGCTTTGTATTCCGTTTGGCTCCAAGAACTCGAAAAAGCCTTCTGGCAGCAAGCCATCGCGACCAACAGCAAGTCCGACCGTGGTTCACTGAAAAGCCTGCCCGTGATGCTCAAAGCTCTGCAACAACAAGACCCGTCAGGCAAACGTGATGGGATGCTGATTCAAACTCTCACCACCGCCGCAGATCGCCTGCGCAAAGACCAAGGCTCCGATTCTGCCCGCTGGACTTGGGGCGCACTGCATCAAGCCGCCTTCCAGCATCCGCTCGCCACTCTTAGCAAA
The DNA here is from genome assembly GCA_964390165.1 of uncultured Prosthecobacter sp. GTDB lineage: Bacteria > Verrucomicrobiota > Verrucomicrobiia > Verrucomicrobiales > Verrucomicrobiaceae > Prosthecobacter. The sequence continues at coordinate 26,201 of CAYMHJ010000048.1, forward strand.
GCCCACGCCGCTGCCTTCAACCCCGCGCCTGTGCCGCGTCCCGGCGATGAAACCACGCCGAACAACACCAAGTCCGACACGAACTTCAAACAAGTCCATGGAGCCTCCTATCGTCACCTCTTTGACCTCGCCGACTGGGACCTCGGCCTCGCCACCAGCACTCCCGGCCAGTCAGGCCAGCCAGGCAGTCCGCATTACGCCGACCTCCTCCCAATGTGGGCCAAAGGTGAATACTTCCCGCTCGCTTTCTCCAGCCGCAAAGTAGCCGAAGTGGCGGCCCACACGCTGCGGCTGAAACCCGCGAAGTGAACTAGGAAGCGAATTTCCTGTCTGAACCCTCTGGTTCTCCATTCCACTGGCCTCTTTGGTGCGCAGGGCGTCCCTGCGGACTGCCTTCGGTCGTCTGTCTCATTTGGTTCGGCTCTACTTCGTATTTAATTCCGTATTCAAATCGACCGTTGTATGCGTTTTATCATCTTCATCACCATTCTGCTAATTCTGTCTCTTTATTCGGCAGATTTCCACGCCACCGCTTGCGAAGGCAGATATCCGCGTCATCTCCAAGGCATCTGCACGAATGACAAAGACGCCATCTACTGGTGCTGGACGGATTCCCTCGTGAAAACGGACACGGACGGCCGCATCCTTCAAAAAGTGCCGGTGGCGAATCATCACGGCGATCTCTGCTTTCACGCTGGACGCGTCTATGTCGCCACCAACCTAGCCAAATTCAATCGGCCGGCAGGAGAAGCCGATTCGTGGGTATATGTCTATGATGGCGATACCTTGGCCGAGCTCGCGAAACATCGTGTGCCTGAGCTGGTGCATGGCGCAGGCGGCATGGCGTATCATGATGGCAAGTTCATTATCGTCGGCGGTTTGCCGCCTAGCGTGAACGAGAACTACGCCTACCAGTATGACGAGAGCTTCCAGTTCGTGAAGCGGCACGTCATTGCGAGTGGCTACACGCTCATGGGCATTCAAACCGTCGCCTATGCTGATGGTGCATGGTGGTTTGGTTGTTATGGTAAGCCGTCCGTCCTGCTGCGTGCCGACGACAAGTTCCAATTCACCGGCAAATGGGACTTCAATGCCTCCGTGGGGATCTCGCCAATCAGCGGTGGTCGATTCCTCATCGCGCAGAACACTTCGGTAAAGGGTGCGGATGGCAATACGAAGAGCAACCAAGCCAAAGTGCTCGTGGCCCGGCCTGATGAGAAAGCCGGATTGGTGATCGAAAAGCCCTGAGAGCGCTCGGAGCTTTTGATCCGGGCAGGAGGCGCTGTCTAT
>CAYMHJ010000049.1:0-26393 GCA_964390165.1 uncultured Prosthecobacter sp.
TTCGTAACAATCCTGGAGACTCGTACGTCTGGTGATAGCTCAACGGGGCTTGCGCCTTCTCGCAACCCACGCCACAAACGCTTCCCCCTCCCATGTCTTCCCCCAAAGCACGTTACATCATGATCGGCGGCTTCCTTGGTGCTGGTAAAACCACTACTGTCGGCAAGCTCGCGCATTACCTCAGCGATCAAGGTTTGAAGGTGGGGCTCATCACGAATGATCAGGCGGGCAGTCTCGTTGATACGAAGCTGCTACGCGGACAGGGCTTTGCCACGGAGGAAATCGCAGGCGGGTGCTTTTGCTGTCGCTTTGGCTCGCTCGTGGATGCTGCGGGCAGGCTTGCCGAGGGCGAAAGACCCGATGTCTTCATCGCGGAGCCGGTGGGGAGTTGCACGGACCTCGTGGCGACGGTGACGTATCCACTGCGCCGCATGTATGGAGATGCCTTCACCATTGCACCGCTGGCGGTGCTCGTGGATCCGGTGCGCGCTCGCCGTGTCTTCGGCCTCGATCCAGGCGGCAGCTTCTCCAGCAAGGTTGTGTATATTTTCAAGAAGCAGCTCGAAGAGGCGGACATCATCGTCATCAGCAAAAGTGATCTCATCGCCGATGCGGAACGTGAAGAACTCGTGACTGCGCTGATTCGCGAGTTTCCAGCTTCCAAGATTGTCTGTGCCGCGCCGCGTTCGGGCGAGGGTCTCGTGGACCTCTTCACGCAGCTCATGACCGATGAGCAGTCGAAGAAAAACTCCATGCTCGTGGATTACGAAGTCTATGCCGAAGGCGAAGCGCTGCTCGGCTGGCTGAATGCGACAGTGAGTCTTGCAGCCGCAGATGAGTTTGAAGCTAATAACTTTCTCAAAGCTCTGGCCGCCGAGGTGCAGCAGAGGCTTCGTGCCATGAGTGCTGAGATCGCGCATTTTAAAATGACCTACAGCCCCGATGACGGCATCGCGGGTGAACTAGCGAGCATCAATCTCGTACGCAGTGATAGCACTCCTGAACTCGGCATGGAGCTCGACGAGCCGAGCGAAGGCGGCCAACTCATCATCAATCTGCGTGCGGAAGGTGATCCGGCGAGCCTCATGCAGGCGGTGAGTGACTCACTCGCTGCCACGACGCCAAAGTTTGCCAGCCTCACCGCCACCCTGGAGCACGAAGAGCACTTCCGTCCCGGCAAGCCGACGCCGACACACCGGGATGCGTAAGTGTCACCAGGGCAGCCTCTCCGAGTAACGAAGGTAAATGAGTCCGGTGAGGCGGGCTTGGACGAACATGGCATACACCGCCAGCAGCCAGGGCAGAAGGAATCCAAGAATGGGAACGCCTAAAAACAGAGATGCGAGCCCACCTCTTCCAAACTCGGCCACGCCAAAAAGCACGGCACAGAGCCAATATCCCGGCAGGCAGTGGAGAATGGCTGGCAGGACATGATGGGGCAATGCTGAGACAAGGCTGCCAGTACAGACGACGGCCAGGGTGGCCATTGGGAAGAAGATCGCCACATAGACATAACCTGCGCCAAGACTTAGCAATCCCTGAAACAGCGCATCATCTGATGCAAACCACCAAGCAAGGATCAACGGCAGGTAGCTGAAGAGGGTGATGCCTGCCATGTGCACACCGGGGATGACGAGATCATCCCAATAATCTGATAGGTCAGGCCAAGCGGGAACATCGGTTTTGCCACGGATGGTATGATGAATGATCTCGAAGTAGTAGGAGGCCAGATAAGAGAGGCCGCCTATTGTGGCGACGAGTCCAAAGATAGGAGCAAAGGCGGCGAAACTGATCACTAACACGACGCTTGCAGCGAGAACGAGGCTGCTGCGATTGCCTCGCTTGATCGGATACATCAATGAATCAGATAAGATGCCCCTCAACGATTGTGACAGCATATCGACGGTTGGTTCATCTGCTTCTATTTCAGTGGGGTGTACTGTGAATGCGACTGCTAGAGTGGACCTACCAGATGAGCTTGGCTGCCCCAGAGCTGGTTCACTTCGTTTCTCTGGCAGAGAAGGCGGGGGTAGATCGGGTGGCGGGAGATTCACGGCGGCGATGTTGTGGGGAGTGAGTCGATGGGGCGATTCCAAATTTCTTCTTCCCGTGTAGCCGAGTGAGACATCTTCACTTGCGCCTCTCTCCGCTCTCTCAACTGTCGCGCCCTCACAATCACTGCCATGTCCACCGTCACTCTCGGACTCATCCAAGGAACCACGTTTGCCAGCCAGGCTGAAAGCCTAGCTCGGCATGATGTGCTGATCCGTGAGGCTGCGGGGAAGGGGGCGCAGATCATCTGCCTCCAGGAGCTTTTTAACATCCCCTACTTCTGCACGCGGCAGGCTACGGCGCTCTTCGATCTCGCGGAACGTGTGCCGGATGGACCGACGACGGCTTACCTCGCGAAGTTGGCGAAGGAACTGGGCGTGGTGATCATTGTACCGCTCTTTGAGAAGCGCGGCCCCGGTTTGTATCACAACACAGCCTCGGTGATCGACGCCGACGGCACGGTGCTGGGCATCTACCGAAAGATGCACATTCCGCAGGACCCAGGGTTTGAAGAGAAATTCTACTTCACACCGGGTGATCTCGGCTATCGAGTGTGGGACACGAAGTTTGGCCGCATCGGCGTGCTGATCTGCTGGGATCAATGGTATCCCGAAGCTGCTCGACTCACAGCACTGGCCGGAGCTGAAATCCTTTTTTACCCCACCGCCATCGGCTGGCTGAGCAGCGAGAAAGCTGAACTCGGCAATGCCCAGCATTGCGGCTGGGAGACGGTGCAGCGCGGCCACGCAGTGGCGAACGGCTGCTTCGTCGCAGCGGTGAACCGCACGGGTTTCCAGGTCGACACGCAGTTCTGGGGCCAGTCCTTCGTCGCGAATCCGTATGGTGAGATCGTGGCAAAGGCATCTGTGGAGCATGAAGAAGTGCTGATTGTTCCCTGTGATTTGCAGGCGGTGGAAGATTTTCGCCGTATTTGGCCGTTTTTCCGTGATCGCCGCATTGACACTTATTCTCCTCTGACCAAACGCTACCTTGATGAGTAAAGCCTACCCAAAGAACTACCGCCTCCCCGCTGAATTTGAACCGCAGGAGGCTGTGTGGCTGTCATGGCCGCACAACAAAGACAGTTGTCCGAAGACCTTCCACCGGATTCAGGACAAGTTCGGTGAGATCGCCAGCTCCATCTCCCGCTATGAGCGTGTGCGAATCAGTGCGCCAATGCTCAGCCACATGAACATCCGCCTGAGCATCGCCGACAATGAAGGCGACCTGAGCCAGGTGGATATCTATGAGAACCTCACGAACGACGTTTGGTGCCGTGACCATGGGCCGATCTTTATCAAGAATAACGAGTCCGGCCAGGTAGCGATCACGGACTGGAATTTCAATGCCTGGGGCGGCAAGTTCCCCTATGATCTCGACAATCAGATTCCTGCCAAAGCTGCCGCGTCGCTGAAAATGGAGCGCTTTGAGTCCGAGTTCACACTTGAAGGCGGTGCCATCGAGTCGAACGGTAAAGGCCTTCTTCTCACCACCGAGTCCGTCTTGCTGAATCCGAACCGTAATGGCGGCAAGGCGCGCACGAAGGCTGAAATGGAAAAAGAACTCAAGGCCATGCTGGGCGTGACGGACATTGTCTGGTTCAAGCAGGGCATCGAAGGTGACGACACAGACGGTCACATCGACGATTTAGTTCGTTTCATCCGTGATGATGCAGTCATCTGCATGGTCGAGTCGAAGGAGAATGACCCGAACTTCAAGGTGCTGAAGCAGATCCGCGAACAGCTAGATGACGTGCGCCTGCCTGGTGGTGGCAAACTGGAAGTCATCGAGGTGGAGATGCCGAACGCCATGGAAATGAAGGACTGGCGCCTGAGCCGTCTGCCTGCCAGCTACGCGAACTTCCTGATCCTGAACAATGCCATCATGGTGCCGATCTTCGGCCAGAAAAAGAAGGACCAGCTCGCGGAAGATGTGATCGCCGAGTGCTTCCCCGGACGTGAGGTCATTCCGGTGACCTGCAAGGATCTCGTGACGGAGGGCGGCGCGCTGCACTGCATCGCGATGACGCAGCCGAAGTAATCCTGGAGTTGTCTTTAGACGCCGTCATGCTTGCTGCGTAGCGGCGTTTTTGCTTGGTTGTGCTGATGTCGAAAATGTTCCCCTCCTGGTTGGTTGTCAGCCTTCTGCTCCTTCTCGTTCTGCCTTCGTGTCGTTCGACGAATCGTCTTCTCAAAGCCAGGCCGGCTGAGCTGTCAGCCTTTTTCGAGCAACCGGATCAAGCGCTTGATACGCGGAAGATGCTGCCCTTCCAGAAGACATGGATCACGAAGGACGAGGCGCTGGAGCCTGCGACGAAGAAAACGAACCTTTTCGTGGCTCCAGTAAGCCTGGAGCATCTTCGGCCGGTGAAAAAGACGCTTGTTCGATATGAGATTGAGTGGGGCAGCATCGAGCGGCGTGAGGCGGAGATGGCCGACCGCCTGCGCAACGAGTTTGCCAAGGCCTTTCTACGCGCACCCCAGCCGCGCTACCGCATTGTGCAGAAACCAGGACCTGACACGGTGACGCTGGAGATGGCGATCGTGGAACTGAACCCGACGAGTCCGAAGGGCAAAGCAGTGAAGACGGCGATGAAATTCGTGGTGGGACCGGTGGCAAGCCTAGGCGGCTACTTCACAAAAGGAAACATGGCGATAGAAGGGAAGGTGCGTGACTCAGGAAGTGGAAGGCTGCTCTTCCAATTCGCGGACAATGAGGCTGACAAGATGACCTTCTACAGTCTGCGGGATTTCAAACCCTACGGCCATGCGGTGAATGCCATCAAAATGTGGGCGGGGCAGTTCGAACTGATGACGCGTACGGCTCCTGAAAAGGTGCTACCGGACTCATCCTCCATCACGCTCTGGCCCTACTGAGTTCAGCGCCACCAGGCAGGCAGGCCGGGTAGGGTATCCTTCAAAATGGCTCGAATGGTGTGACGCTCATCAATGGGGATGTGTGCGCCGAGTTGCGCAGGATTCTGATCACGGAGACCTTCGGCCATTTTGTAATACACTCGGTCTTTGAGTGCAGCCGGTAGCCTCTGCCAAGATTCGGTGTAGATCATGTAGCTGGCGCGGTGTTTGAAGAGACGGGTACGAAGATCGAAGTCCTTGAGCGAGGCTCCGCTGCGGGCGATTTTTTTGTTGCGGGCGAAGTCGCGCATGTAGCCAGGATCACCCTCGATGCCCGGACGTGGGAGTTTGGCTTCATCCGCAAAGAGGATGTAGCGGGCGAGTTCGTCGGCGAGTTTTTCGACCTCGGGTTTAGCTGAGAAAGGCAGTGAGCCGCGACCGTCTGCGAGGAGCTTGCGCATGACGTAGGCGGCGTGGAAGACGCGGTTTTCAAAGCCAAGCTGATGCTCGTGTAACAGGTGAGGAAGGATGTCGCTGGTGGGCAGGAGATGGGCGTCGATGCTCCACATCTTTCCTGGCTCGACCGGAGTAGTATCGAATCCCCCGCCATTACGTGGTGTGCCCATGAGGTTGGCGTGAGTCGTGCCGAGATTGTGGCCTCCTGTGAGCAGCCAGCCACCAAAGCGCTGCTCCAGCGGGATGTGGTGCCCCTGCTCGTCACGCCGGTAAGTTTCCAGACTCGCGCCGCTGAGCATGGGCATCAGGGATTCAGCGATGAGTCCCGGCACGCGGCGCGTGGCATTACCCGCGTGGCAGTTGAAGCACTTCTCTGAACGGGCGATCAGCGGCAGTGGGCCGCCAGGGCGGACACGCTCGAAGATGTAAAAAATGGCCGCCATGGTGGGGTCCATGCTGATGACCTCCACCTTTCCCCCGGGGACGAAGCCAACATAGGTGTCCTCATTGAAGTAAAGCGCGCGCGGGTTCCGTGGATTGATGATCTCACTTTGAAGGGAACTGGCGGAGAATACGATGATCTGAGAGGTCACGGGGATGTCCAATTCCTTGAGAAGAGAGGCCAGAAAGGTTTTGTCATCCGTGGTGTCGAGCTTCACTTCTCCTGAGGTGAGTTTATTCAACAGGCCCGCGAAACGGTCTTCGGCCTCATGCTGGAGATAATTGTGTGGCGGTGCTTTGAACTCGATGGAGACTTCTTTGGACTTCTCCTGCGCAGCTTTACCAGCCAGCGGCAGCAGGCAGATCAAAAACAGGAAAAAGCGTGGGATCATGAGGTCCACTATACGAAGCTGGCGGGAGGAATGTAACGCACTTTGTCCAAGGGCAGTTCTTCACTTGCGCGTGGATTGAATCGTCCCACACTCCACGCCCCTCATTCCCCTCCTCCTACTATGTCCAACAAGAAAACTGCTGTCGTCACCGGTGCCGCCGGCTTCCTCGGATCTCATCTCACGGACCGCCTGCTGGCTGAGGGGTGCAAGGTGATCGGCATGGATAACCTGATCACGGGAAACGTCCGCAATATCGAGCACCTCGCCGGAAATCCGGACTACGACTTCATCAAGCATGACGTGACGAAGTTTATCTTCCTGCCGGGCAAGGTGGACCTGATTTTCCATTTCGCTTCTCCAGCCTCGCCGATCGATTATCTTCAGATTCCAATCCAGACGCTGAAGGTTAGTTCGTTGGGCACGCACAATGCGCTTGGTTTGGCGAAGGAGAAGGGGGCGACATTCCTGATTGCGTCCACGAGCGAGTGTTATGGCGATCCGCTGGAGCATCCGCAAAAGGAGACTTACTGGGGAAATGTGAACCCCATTGGCCCTCGTGGTTGTTACGACGAGGCAAAGCGCTTCGCGGAAGCCATGACGATGGCTTACCACCGCGCGCATCAGCTCGACACGAAGATCGTTCGAATCTTCAACACCTACGGCCCGCGCATGAGGTTGGAGGATGGCCGGGTGGTGCCCGCATTCATTGGACAGGCCCTGCAGGGGCGGCCGATCACGGTTTTTGGTGACGGCTCCCAGACCCGCAGCTTCTGTTACGTTTCTGATCTGATCGACGGCATTTTCAAGCTGTCCCAAAGCACGTACCACGAGCCCGTGAACATTGGCAATCCCAGGGAAATGACCGTGCTGGACTTTGCCAAAGCCATCCTGAAGCACACAGCAGTGGATCTACCGGTCATTCATCAGGAACTGCCCACAGACGACCCGAAGGTGCGCCAGCCCGACATCACACTCGCCCGCAACCTCCTTGGCTGGGAGCCAAAAGTGGACTTTGAGGAAGGAATCACGAGGACAATAGCCTATTTTCGTGACTTTCTTGCAATCAAGTCTTGATGCGTGACACAGTTTGCGAATAAAAAGGAATTAATCACGACCTCCACGTGACAGCCCCTTTAATCTGAGACATCCCCCCGCTCCCATGAAGTCATCCATTATCATCATCCTCGCATCCATCGCTCTGGTGATGCCTGAGCTGAAGGCTCAGACGCCCACCGTCAAAGTAGATATCAAGCAGCCAAAGGTAAACAGCATCCAAACCCCCCAGTTCAACGCGGGAAATGTCCCTGACAAAAACTGGCGCCCAAAAGACTGGCTCGAGATTGACATGGAGTTTGACATCAAGCTCACTCAGGCTGCCGGTGGACGAAATGGCAGTCTGGCCAGCATGACCGTTCATTATTTTCTTGGGGTTAATGGTACGACATCGGATGGAAGATTCCAGGTGCTGAAGGGCTCCTTCGAGTACGTCGATATCCCAGCTGCAGAAAAATGCCATGCTCTTGCATTTGTCTCTCCAGCAACGCTTCGGCGAGTGCTCATGAAGGACAGTTTCACCGCCGGAAGTGATCTTAAAGCATGGGGTGTGGAAGTAGTGGTGGACGGCCAGCGTGTCGCGGGTGATTCCAGCACCGGCAAAGCTTGGTGGGAGGACAGCGCCAAGCTGGCAATCAACGAAAATGTCATGCTAGCCAAAAAAGACACTCCTTTTGCCATTCTCTGGGGCGACTACGATGTCGGCGTGAAGAACAAGTAAGTTACAGTCAGCAAAACCGAATAACAGGTTACGAACTACCAATTTCCGAGCATGGCAGACAGTAAAAGCATCGCAGTCCTGAACCTGGGTTCCCAGCGTCTATCAGGTGCAATTTTTTCAAAATCAGGGGGTGACCTCGTTTTGAAGCGTTACGAATTTGTGGAAATGCCTGGTGACCCTTCTGTGGACGCTACCCGGTTGCCACAACTCAAGATTGGCCTCCAGGAACTAGCGTCACGGCTCAAAATAAAAGGCTCGGCTGTCTGGTATGCCGTGGCTGGACACACGGTATTCAACCGCTTCGTCAAGCTGCCGCCTGTACAAGATGACCGAGTGGCGCAGATCGTAGAGTTTGAGGCTCGTCAAAACGTTCCTTTCCCGATCAACGAGGTTGTCTGGGATTATGAATTTGCTTCTGAAAACTCTGGAGACACCGAAGTCGTCTTGGTGGCTATGAAGTCGGATGCTCTCAACGAAATCAACGATCAGGTCATCGCCGCCAAAGCCATTACATCGGGCGTCGATGTCGCCCCGCTCGCTCTCTACAATGCTTTCCGCTACAGTTACCCGGATGTCGAGGAACCCAGTGTTTTGATCGACCTCGGAGCTCGCTCCACCAACTTGGTATTTGTGGAGAAAGGGCGCTTTTTCATCCGCAACTTCCTCGTCGGAGGAGCATCGATCACCACGGCTATTTCTAAGGAATTTGGCATCGGATTTGGTGAAGCCGAATCCCAAAAAACAACACGTGGTTTTGTCGCTCCAGGCGGAGCTGTTCAGGATCATTCAGATCCAGAAGTAGCAGCGCTTTCGAAGGTCATCCGCAATGCCGCCAGCAATCTGCACACGCAGATCATGCGAACAATTACCTTTTATCGCACTCAGCAGGGCGGCTCTCAGCCAAAGCACGTTTTTATTACCGGTGGCGGTGCCTTGCTTGGCAACATGGCTTCTTTTCTGGAGGAAAAACTAAAGCTCCCCGTCGAGATATTTGACCCGCTGCGTGGAGTGCAGTTGGATCGCAGCGTCAAATCGGATGCTGCCCATGCGGATTCCTCATTCTTGGGTGAGCTAGTGGGTCTGGCGTTGCGCTCCTCTAGTGGCTGCCCAAGCGAGGTCGAACTCGTGCCAACAGCGGTCGCAAACGCTCGTGATGCCGCCCGGCGCACCCCAGCGCTGCTATTGGCAGCGTTGGTTTTGTGGGGAGCTCTCGGTGCGGGCATTGTTTATTTCCAGAACACGGAGCGAGTCATCCAGGAAAAGCTCTCGGGGCTGAGTCAGGAGAACGCCCGGCTAAAAGACATTGGCTTGAAGATTTCTGCTCTCGAAGTTGAGCAGGGGCAATACAGTGCACTCAGTCAGCAGCTTGAGCAGGCGGTGGCGGAAAGATCATATTGGGTGCGTCTGCTAACAGACCTTAATGCCAAATTCGAAAACGATCTTGTCTGGTTGACAGTCATCGAACCCCTCAAAAACGACAGGCCTATCACTCCGCAGTTAGTTACTCAGGAAGGCACTACTGACAAAAAAGACGACACGGAGCCAGGGGCAGAGCCAGTTTACAAAGTTCGCATGCAGGGCCTCTACCGTAAAAACGACGAAGGCGAGCAGGTGGTTTACCGGTATGCCACGGCTCTTGCGAAGCTGCCATGGTTTGCCATTGAAGATTTTGAAGCCAAAAGAGCTGAGTTTGTCAGCGCCCAAAGCGGGGTCGAAGAGGACCGTTACGCCTACACATTTAACATCACGCTGCCTCTCAAGCAGCCCATGAATTTCTAAGACTGATGAGCTGGATCCAAGAAAATAAAGTGCCTGCCGCCATTCTCGGCCTTACCGGAGCCGGTGTAGTTGGATTGGGTGTCGTGCTGTTCAACGCCTGGTCTGCATCATCCGCAGCGCAGGAATCCTACGATGCTGTCAATCTCAGCCTCGCCAATCTAAAGAGTGCGCCTCTCGGCCCAACTTCTGAAAATCTGGCCCAGAAACAGGCTCTCGTGGACGCTTACAAAACTTCTGTCGGAAAGCTTTCAACCGTATTGTACAAACTCCAACCGGAGGACAAGCCGACCACAAACACAGAATTACAGGCAAAATTGAAAACCAAGATCGCCGAGATCAAAAAAGATGGCGCTGGCCGTCTCCCTGCGGAATTCAACCTGGGTTTCGATCAATACACCAGCGAGTTGCCAAAATCTGACCAAGTTGCCTCGCAACTTTCCACTTACATTGACTCAGTGGACAGCATTGTCCGCCTGTTTTTGAAAAGTGGAATCAAGTCCATCGACATGTTGGAGCGATCAGCACTACCTTCTGAAAAAGGTGAACCTGATAAACCAAAGCAGCAGGCGAAATCCAAGGCGAAAGGTATTCAGGCACGTCAGGCACCCGCTCCAATCAGCATCACTGAGCGCAGACAGGTTCGCATTACGCTGCGGGCAGATCAGGCGGCCATTCAAACAGTGTTGAGCGGTCTCGCCAGCCCATCGGAAATGCCCTTTTTCACCGTTGTAAGATTGTTACGCATCGAGAATGAAGCGCAAATCGGACCGCCACGCACAACCGGTCTGCCTTCGGATCCCGACGTGCCTCCAGGCCCCAATGACCAGGCAAAGCCGACGCCAGTCGGCGCGCAGCCAGCTTCACCTGATTCCTTCGTGGTTTTAGGACGCGAGACGCTACGCGCCTACATCGAGATAGATCTTGTGAAATTCCTGAATCCTCAGGCACAACAGGCTGCTGCCAACACCGGCAATCGTTGAGTAAATCCCCCCCCATTATCGGATCATGCAGAAAAAGAACGGCAATTACGAAAAGACGCTTCTCATCGTCGCCGCATTCCTTGCAATTGGAGTTGTCGGCTTCCTGGTTTGGGACAGCCAAAGCCTCCCAGACAAACTCACACTTCGCGTCGGATCATCCAAGAACCTACTGAACCCGCCTCCGACCGATGGTGTGAACTCCATTATTCAACGCTTAATGGAAAAAGTTTCCTGGGTATCTCCAGTGATTAATGGAAAGCCGGTTCCTTTGAACAAATCCATTCTCCTCCTACAAAAGGGCGATCAGTTGTTCGATCTTCAGGTGCCTGAGCCGATGCTACGCCCGCCAATGACAAACGAGTTTTTGGTGAAAAATGACATACCCAATATCGAATCTCCAAATGTCGGTGATCTCGATACTGACAACGATGGCTTCTCAAATCTCGAAGAGTTTGAGGGGAAAACAGACCCACGTGATGAAAAATCACACCCACCAGTGACTCAGAAGCTTTATCTGAAACAACGCATTACTCACGACTATAAAATTAAGCTCAACAGCAGTTCGCCGCCATATCAAGTGCAAAGAACTGCCCCTGAGCCACGTGCTAGCAAATTCGTTTCTCCGGGTGATGAATTTGGATTCGATAGAAATGTGATTCGTTTCAAAGCCCTGTCTTTTGAGCAGAAAATCCAAAGGGAGCCCACAACTGGCTTGGAGAAAGATGTCTCTGAACTCAAGTGTCTCGACATATCATCCAAGCGTGAATTCGTATTGATCAAAGGGCAGGAAACCAATCTGGCTGATTACGAGGCCGAGTTTGAGTTCCGAATCGGCACTCCTGAAGTTCGCAAAGTAAGAGAGGGAGAAACTTTCCAAATCCCTGGAATTGGAGTCACTTTCAAAGTGCTCAGCATCGAAGAAAACCAAGCAGTGATCGTGCAAGACGAGGGTGGAATGCCCAAAGGAGATCCGATCACTGTAAAAAAAGGATAAACCAGTTAAAAAAGAGAAAAAACATCTCGCCAAAGACGACAAAAATCTGATAAACACCTCGGCTCATTGCCAAATTTCCTCTCCTACCACCTTTTATGACTCAGTTCTCCCGAATGACAAAACACTCAATAGCCCTGATGGTTGCAGCCACGATTCCCATGTCTGGCACGCATTTATTCGCCGGTGACGGCGGCCTTGGTGGAGGCGTTCCAGGTATTGCCGAGCGCGAAATCGCCCGTCGCATGGCCCGTATTGAAGATGCACGCCAGGCAATGGAGAAAGGTGATGAACTTTTCGCTCAGGGCGATCATGAAGGCGCTCTTGCTCAGTATCGTGCAGCAAAAGAAATTTTCGACCAACTTCCTAACGCGCCTTTCATCCAGGACTGGCGTGATCTTGCCAACCTGAAATTTGCTGATTGTGCTGTTACAGTAGCGAGAGAAAAGGCTGCCAAAGGGGATTATGTAGCTGCTCGTAATCTTCTTGAAGAGGCAGTGCTCGCTGTCCCAGGCCATAGAAAAGCGCTCTTGTTTGCTGCGCAACTTGATGATCCAGACCGCTGGCCTCCAGCACTCACTCCTGAGCATGTTGAAAATGTTGGCAAGGTGGGCAAAGGACTTCTTCTCGCAGCTAGTTCCGTAGAAATTGGTAATTATGACAAAGCGCTCGAAGAATATGAGGATGTGCTTCGCATCGATCCATACAACACGGCTGCTCGGCGTGGCATGGAACTTGCCGAACGTAAAAGAGCCGACTATTTCGACAGCGCTCGGGACCACCAGCGAATTCGCATGTTGAACATCGTTAACGAAGCCTGGGAGCACAAACCCGCTGTCAAGGGGTTCAAAGTTGAAAACTCTCTCGGCGGTGGAAAAGCACCGACAGTATACCTGAGCCAAAAAATGCAGAAAATCGTTTTCCCACAGGTGCAGTTCTCCGGGGCAAGCATCGAGGAAGCTGTTGAATTCCTGCGTGTAAAGAGTCGTGACCTTGATACATTCGAAACTGACCCAGCACGCAAAGGGGTCAATATCATTCTCAAGCCTGGTGAAAATGCACCAACAGCATCGATTAGCTTGGACTTGAAAGACGTCCCCATGCAGGAAGCGCTTCGCTATGTTACTGAATTGGCTGGAATGAAGTATAAGGTCGAACCATTTGCAGTATTGATCGTTCCGGTTACTGAAACTACAACAGAGCAGTTCACTCGTATTTACAAAGTTCCGCCAGATTTTGAATCCATGAGTTCTGGTGGTGGTGACGCAGCTGCGCCAGCAGCACCTGCTGATCCTTTTGCCCCTGGTGGTGGAGCGGCCACAACTGCTACAGGACTGACAAAACGTCAAAGTGCCTTGGAGATCTTGAAGGGACAAGGCATTCTGTTTCCTGAAGGCGCGACAGCAGTCTTCAACAAAGTTACATCCCAGTTGATCGTCAAAAACACTCAGCCCAACTTAGATCTCGTTGAGGCATTTGTTGACTCAATCATCAACCAGATCACCAAACAAGTTTATATTACCACAAAATTCGTCGAGGTAACCCAAAAGAATACCGATGAATTGGGGTTTGATTGGTTGCTTGGCGGTTTTGGAACTAACTCGGATGGTGTCGTTATTGGTGGCGGTAGTGATGGCAACTGGGGGGGGAATGTTAGTTATACTGGTTCCGTAGCAGATTTGGTTACTGGTGGTGCAATCGCACCAGTAACTCGTGGATTGCGCACTGGTAGTCGTGCAATTCGCGGGGATAGCGTTGATTCGCTCTTCACTCCAACAAATGCTGGTGCTGATACGGTGGCACCAGGTGTGCTATCGGTTGCTGGCATCTTTACTGATCCTCAATTTGGTATGGTCATACGAGCTTTATCTCAGCGTAAGGGGGTTGATCTTATGAGCGCGCCTAGCGTTACCACCAAGGGTGGGCAGCAAGCCACTGTCGAAGTAATTCGTGAATTTATTTACCCAACAGAATTTGATCCCCCGCAAATTCCAACAAATGTTGGTGCTGCTGGTGGGGTTGGCGGTGGGGTTGGTGGTGGGACAGTCGGTGCGATTCCCGTGACTCCAACAACACCAACGGCATTCGAAATGCGACCAGTAGGTGTGCGCATGGAAGTGGACCCCGTAATCGGAGAAAATGGTTCTATCGACCTTAACTTACTTCCCGAAGTAACTGAATTTGACGGCTTCATTAACTACGGAAGCCCGATTTACAGTGTGCAACCATTGACTGATGCCTTTGGTGTGACAATCGGCTCTACTCAGGTTGAACTTACACCCAACGTCATTAACCAACCGATCTTCTCCACTCGAAAAGTCAAAACCTCTGTCACGGTCTGGGATGGTCAGACGGTGGCGCTTGGTGGTTTGATCCGGGAAGACGTTCAAGATGTTGAAGATAAGCTGCCAGTTCTTGGAGACATTCCAATTCTTGGTCGTCTATTCCGCTCTGAGGTCGAAGATCACTTCAAGCGTAATTTGATGATTTTTGTTACTGCAGTTCTGATTGACCCCGCCGGTCAACGTATCAAAGCCCAAGGAGCTGTGAACCCTGACGATTCCAATCCACTTTTGCCTGAAGTTGGGAATTAAACGAGTCATTTAACTTCAGAAACTTGGGGCAGGAAGCGTTAGCTTCCTGCCCATTTTTTATGACCACATGTGTAATAACAGGAGGAATAGCGTGCGGAAAAAGCACTTTTTGCGAAAAAATGCGATACTTCCTCAATGGGGGTGGGTCTTGGTTCTCATCCGATGAAGTCGCACATAATGTTTTGGAGGACCCGGAAATTGTCGAAATTATTTCCAGTCACCTTCACTTGGATTGCAGCGAGCAGGTGGCAGGGAAACCGTGCATCAATAGAAAGAGACTTCGAGAGCTTGTGTTTAATGATGCAGGAGCACGAAAAAAGCTTGAGAGCATCGTTCACCCTCAAGTTTTTCGGCATCTTGAAGAGCAACAACAAAAGGCGAAAGAGTCGATGAGCGAACTTTTCCTTGCGGAAGTGCCCTTACACTATGAAAGTATAGGAACAGTAGAAGCAGACTTGATCATCGTGGTGGCATCCAGCCGGGCGATGCAAACAAGGCGGTTGATGGAACGTCGAGGTCTCGATTATACAATTATCGAGGGCATCTTGAGGTCTCAATGGCCCATCGAAGCCAAGGTTAAAAAAGCGGATATTGTCATCTGGAACGATGGTGATATTTCAGCTTTAGAAGCTCAGGCGCTTACGCTGGCAGGACAGTTTAGTCTAGCATGAAATCCCACGCCACTTCTGAGTCAATCGAGATACCACCATCAGCCGAAGCTTCGGCTGATGTGACACAATGCGCTGTCCCGTCCCCTCTTCCAACTGATTGTTCCTCTATGCATGATCCGATTATGCAAACATCAGTGCCCGCTGTTGCAGGGGCAGAGGGTAAGGACAACGACACATTTATCGCCGTGCGTGTTCCTGAGCCGCCTTTTCCTGCCGAAATTTCTCTCAATTCTCTTCACGAGAGTTCTCTCTCTGAAATCTTGCTTTTGTCCGAATCAGTTGGACTTCGTGTCAATGCTGCACGCACCAAGCATCAACTGATCTATGACCTTTTGTCATGGATGGCAGAGCATCGTACAAAAGTTATCGTAGAGGGCATCCTGGAAATTGGTGTCGAAAATTTTGGATTAATTCGTTATCCAAAGTATAGTTTCAGTGCCCTTCCCGAGGATGTTTTTGTTCCGTTGTTCTTGGTTCGTAAGTTTGGCCTTCGTCCAGGGAATCGTATCTTGGGCATCGCCAGAGCACCAAAAGACAAAGATAAATATCTTGCAATTGATCGCATTACCCAGGTGGATGGCGTTGATATTGATGGTTATGAGGCTCCCGTGCATTTTGATAAACTGACAGCCACATTTCCGAATCAGAGAATCATTCTCGAAACACCCAAGCCGTGCCCACTGTCCTGTCGTATTCTGGATTTGGTTGCACCGCTTGGTAAAGGTCAGCGAGGTTTGATTAATGCATCTCCGCGTTCCGGAAAGACAATGCTTTTGAAGGATATTGCAAAATCCATTGTTCAAAATCACAAGGAGATAAGTTTGATTATTCTACTCTTGGACGAGAGGCCTGAAGAGGTGACCGATTTTGAAGAGTCTGTCAGCGGTTGTGAGATTTACAGCAGCACTTTCGATGAAAGTCCAAAGAGGCATACGCAGCTTGCCGAATTGGTGCGCGAACGTGCCTGTCGTCTGGTAGAGCAAGGGCGCGATGTTGTGATTCTGCTTGATTCACTTACAAGGCTGGCGCGTGGTTACAATTCAATGATGGGTGGTAAAGGGCGCACGATGTCAGGCGGAATTGACTCCAAGGCTCTCGTGAAACCAAAGAAATTCTTTGGAGCCGCGCGAAATGTGGAAGAAGGGGGAAGTCTTACGATCATTGCGTCGGCTCTCATTGAAACGGAGAGTAAGATGGACGAAATCATCTTCGAAGAGTTTAAGGGGACGGGAAATATGGAAGCCACGCTTGACCGAGAAATCGCTGAGCGTCGTATTTTTCCAGCTCTACATGTTTTAAAATCGGGTACTCGGCGCGATGACCTACTTTATCATCCTGATGAATTCAGGCGTATTACTGCTATTCGCAAACAGCTAGCCTCAGTGCCGGCGGTGGAATCCGTTGAACTCCTGATTCGCAACATTGGGCGTACGGGCAACAATGCGGAACTTCTTCTTACAGGTCTGAAATGACCATGGCCGTTCCAGAGCAAACAGTCTGTCTCCGCGATTTTGAGTTTATCTCGACCGCGGATCATTTGGATCGCTGGATCGAATCTACGCAGATACATTTGGAGATAACTGGCGAGACGCGCGTCTGTCTGGATACTGAAGCTGATTCATTGCATCACTATCATGAAAAGCTTTGCCTGCTACAGGTTGCCTGTGGAGGGCGTTTTGCACTGATTGATCCATTGGCGGTTGCTGATGTGAGCCCTATTTTCAAACTCTTGGATCGCTATGAATTATGGTTTCATGGGGCAGATTATGATCTTACAATGCTGCGCCGGTCTTATAACTGGGAACCGCGTTTGATTCGTGATACCCAGATTGCCGCCCGTCTAGCTGGGTCTCGTCAGTTTGGGCTCGCAGCTTTATTGCAAAGTGTACTTGGAATCACGATCTGCAAAGCTCCACAGAAGGCGGACTGGAGCCGCCGCCCTCTGCCTGAGCACATGCTCTCTTATGCAGTTGATGATGTTCGTTACCTGCTGAAGGTGGCTGATCATTTCCTGGCCATCCTGAAGGAACGAAACCGCATTTCCTGGTTTGAACAGAGCTGCCGTGCCTTGCAGATGGATGTGGCGGAACGGAGTATGGCACCGCGTGAGGATCCATGGCGCGTTCAGGGTAGCGGCCGTTTAAATTCCAAAGGCCTAGCGATATTGAAAGCGATGTGGGAGTGGCGTGAAGAAATCGCTCAGGAGCGCGATATTCCGTGTTATCGCATCATGTCAAATAAGCAGATGGTTTCCTATGCCGAACTTTTTGAATTGGGCGGGGTTATGCAGCCGCCAGGAGGATGGCGTCCTAGATGGAAAAAGGAGTTCCACGATTTGGTTGCTTCTGTATTTCGGCTGGGGCTTGAGAACTGGCCTCAACGACTCAAAAAAGCCAGGAGCCGCATGTCCGAAGCTCAGCGTGAGGCTGTTGACAGATTGTGTGCACGAAGAGATGAGATCGCCCAGACATTTGACATAGAAGGAAGTTTGCTTGGTTCGCGGAGTGACTTGGAGCTTCTTGTCGTGGCTCCAACGTCAGACAGTCCATTGATGGCGTGGCAGGACGAGATCATCAGGCCAATTTTGACAGAAGCATGCCTGCCCGCCAAATCTTCAACTCTGGGAGCGGTTCTCGACTCTTGACCCAAATCACTGGCTCGCCATCGCTAGGCCGTGTCTTCGGAGTTATTGTTTATTGATCGTAAATGTTTGTGCGTCTTACAATGGCGCAAGCTGTGTTCCATCCTTTTTCATTTGGAGTCGAACGACAGTTTCTATGCGCATAAATTTCATGTGCATAACATTGGTGCCGCTACTTTTTGCTGCATCGAGGATATGGGGCGTCTGATGCCTTTCACCACGAAAGCCGAGTTGCTGGCTGATCGTGTGGTGCATCCGCCCTTCGGCACGAATCTGACACTGCCTTTCGAAAGCTATACGCGGTTTTGCCAGACGAGCGGGACGAGTAGTGGTCAGCCGATGGCCTGGCTGGACACACGTGAAAGCTGGGAAGCTATGCTGAGATGTTGGAGGTTCGTGTTTGATGGGGCCGAGTTGGTCAAGGGGCGTGATCGCATTTTTTTCGCCTTTTCCTTCGGACCATTTCTTGGATTTTGGACAGCGTTTGAGGCGGCTGCGAGTGATTATCTGGCAATGCCAGGAGGTGGGCTTTCGAGTCATGCTCGCCTGGAAATGATGGTCCGCTATGGTGCCACGGTCCTCTGCTGCACGCCTACCTATGCATTGCATCTTGGAGAGATGATCGGCACATCCAGCGGTGTCGAGCTGGACAAGCTGAAGGTTCGGAAAATAATCGTTGCTGGTGAACCTGGAGGCAGCATTCCTGAGGTTCGGGAACGGATTCAGCATTTATGGAATGCCAGAGTTTATGATCATCATGGGATGACGGAGGTGGGGCCTGTGAGTTATGAATTATCTCAGCATCCACTTCGCTTGTTTGTGGCGGAGGAGTCGTACATTGCCGAAATCATTGATCCCCAAACTGGGGCCGAGGTTTCTGAGGGTGAGTGCGGAGAACTTGTTTTGACCACGCTGGATCGAGTAGCGTGCCCTCTATTGCGGTATCGTACGGGTGACTGGGTTAGGAAAGGGATGCTCGGGGGGCGGCTGGTCCTTGAGGGCGGAGTTCTCGGACGTGTGGATGACATGGTGGTGGTGCGTGGTGTGAATGTCTATCCCAGTGCCATTGAGGCGGTGGTGCGTCAGTTTCCTGAAGTGATCGAATTCATGGTGGAGCTAAAAAAGGTGGGGGCCATGGATGAGATCGAGCTTTTAATTGAGACGTCAGGTGGTGTGTCTGAGAATCTGCTTTCGCTAATTGAGGCTCGGCTGCGAGATACTTTTTCACTTCGCATCCCCGTGCATCTCGTGGCGGAGGGCAGCCTGCCGCGGCATGAGTTTAAAGCGAAGCGCTGGCGTCGAGTCTGATGCTGCGCTTAGTTTGTCAGCGTTTTCTTAAACACCTCTATCTAGTTCGCATGTCTCTGATCACTCTTTCCCAGATTTCCAAGTCTTACCGAGACCCGGGCGGAGGCCAGGTCGTGCCAGTTCTGCATGACATTTCACTGAGTATCGAGACGGGGGAGTCGGTGGCGATCGTTGGGCCTTCAGGTTGTGGAAAAAGCACGCTGCTTAACATTTTGGGGACGCTTGATCTGCCTGACTCAGGAAAGTATGAATTCGACGGTGAACTAACATCTGGCTGCAGCTTGTCCAGGCTGGCTGCTCTGCGCAGTGAAAAGATTGGGTTCATTTTCCAGCTTCATCATTTGATGCCGCAATGCAGTGTGCTTGAAAACGTACTTCTGCCGACGCTTGCGCTTCAGAACCGTAGATCGGCGGCAAGGGCGGATAAAGCGCGGGCGGAGGCATTGCTGCGGGAGGTGGGGTTGCAGGACCGCTTGTCCTGGATGCCTGCGCAGCTCTCGGGCGGAGAGCGCCAGCGGGTGGCGGTGGTCAGGGCGCTGATCAATGAGCCCAAACTTATCCTGGCTGATGAACCAACAGGGGCTTTGGATGAGAGGAACGCGGAGTCACTCACATCTCTGCTGGTGGATCTGCAAAGGTCAATGGGGGTCAGCCTCGTGTTGGTGACACACCATCCTGCTCAGGCGGCACGCATGGGCCGTGTGCTCAAGATTTACGAAGGCAGGCTGGTGTGAGGATGCTGTCTCAGTAGGCGTTGTCGCGCTGAAAGAAGGTGAGAAACATGATCTGGAGATCGAGCATGAGGCTCCAGTTTTCAAGATACCAGAGATCGCATTTAATGCGTTCACTTAAATCAGTGTCGCCACGCAGTCCTTTGATCTGTGCCCAGCCAGTCATTCCCGGCTTGGCGGCATGGCGGGCGTTGTAGTGGGGGATTTCGTGTTTGAAGCTGGCGATTAGTTCAGGCCTTTCCGGGCGAGGGCCGACGAGGCTCATTTCGCCTTTGAGCACGTTCCAGAATTGCGGTACTTCATCGATGTTCCACCTCCGCATGAAGGCACCAACACGCAGGCGACGCGGATCGTCCTCGGTGCACCACTGGGCACCTTTAGTTTCTGCATCGAGCTTCATTGAGCGGATTTTGATGATATTAAAAGGTGCGCCGTTCATGCCCCAGCGTCTTTGGTGGTAGAAGATGGCACCGGGTGACTCTAGGTAAACGATGGTGCCGAAAATGGCGATCAAGGGCACGCTGAGGAAGAGACCAAGGAGTGCGCCTATGATGTCCACGGTGCGCTTCAGCATGACGTTGAGCGTGCTGTCCAGTGGCAGCCGATTGATTCCGAGCACGGGGGTTCCTGCGATGGTTTCCAGGGAAAGACCGGAAACGAAGATGCGGAATACGGACGGAGCGAGTTTGAATTCGATCATTTCCCGCTCACAGAAATTCGCCAGTTCCACGAGCTGCTCACGGGGTAAGTCCGCTACGATGACCATGTCCACCTCATGTCTGGCGATCACACGCTGGATGTCTTCCACATAACCAACGAATGGGATGGTCGCTGGCATGGATGCATCATGTCTGCTGCCTGATGCATCGACCCAGCCGACGAGGTTGAATGCGTGGGCGCGATCATCGCTCAGGGTTCGCCAGAGACGTTGAGCATCCTCGTTCCAGCCGACGAACAGTGTTCTCTGCTGGAGAGTTTCAATGCGGCCTGGCGAATGGAGAAATTTATCAAAAAGCCAGCGCCAACCAAGCAGCATAAGCAGTGAAGTTGCTCCATTCAGAGCCACATAAACACGAGAGATGGATGGTTCCAGCTTTAGGGCGAGGGAGAAGGAAAGGAATCCAAGTGTCCAGATCAATACCGCCCTGGCGATGCGTGAGGCGATCCAGCGGTTTCTCAGCAAGACGCTGCGATGATAGAGCCCCTGCCAGCCGAGGGCGAGGAGGAGGCTGAGTGAGCCCAGAGCCATGTGACCGGAATACTGGCGGAGTTCAATTGTGGAGGCGATCCCGAACTCGCGTATGAAGGAGTGAAAACGAAGCCAGTAGGCTGCATGTTCGGCGCAGACGATCATGATCAGATCTCCCAAAATGGAAATCAGGACCCATAGGTGCAGCGAGGGAAGATTCTTTTGCTTGAGGGTGCGCTGATCCTTCAGTCTCTCCAGCATGTTTCCGGTAATGATGCCGGGGCTAGTGATCATTGTTTGATCGGGTTTGAACTGGGTCTTTGGTGGCATAGTCCTGAATATTCCCGAATTTATGGAAAATATGATATTGTGATATTGAAAATTTAGTTAAAATAGAAAAACGAATCTCTTTTTTGATAATGAAATCGAAAACGTTCTTCTCCGACCATCGATGTGGAATTCATGATGTTGTGAATAATCCTCTTTGGCACGCTGCCGGGTTGTGGGAGGGTACTGTATGAAAGTTGCTAATCTTGGACTCTGGCTGATCGCTGCTTTTCTGGCATGGGTAGTGTGGATTATTTTAGACATGTCCAGCCCAGTCAGAAGCTCCGGAAGTTCTTCGCTTTCTGTGGTGAATAGCTCATCGGTGCCGGTGCTCGTGGAGTTTTATGCGGACTGGTGCGGCCCCTGCAAAGCAGTTGGGCCAGTGGTGGACCAACTCGCCGGGGAAGTGTCTGGGAAGGCTCGTGTTGTAAGGATCAATGTGGATGATCAACCCGCAGCTTCAATGGAACTCGGGGTCCGCGGCATTCCTACCTTTATCGCATTCAAGAATGGCAAGGAAATCCGTCGTGAGGTCGGTGCCATCCCGAAGCGGGTCATGCTCGACATGCTGGGCCTGTGATTTCAAGCTCGATCTGTTATGAAAAGGGCGTCACCTGCCGCCCCATTAACATCGGTTATTCGAAGAAAATCGGCATCAAGTCGGTACTCCGATCAGGCCGCCAGGGAGGCCGCCGATCTCGCCATCGTCCTGAGTGACGGGTCGCTGTTCACTGGCCTTCGGCACGGGTGGTGGCTGTGGCGGCGGCGGCTTGGTGTCGGGTGGATTAATCAGGCGACCGTGCTCCATGATTTCTTTAATATGGCTGCCGTCGAGCGTTTCGTATTCGAGGAGAGTTTGCGCGATGGCATCGAGCTTGTCCTTGTGTTTGAGCAAGATGGACTTGGCTTGTGCATAGGATTCGTCGATGAGGCGTTTGACCTCTTCGTCGATCTTCTGAGCGGTGTCAGGGCTGTAATTGCTGCTGCCGCGCCCCATGAAGGCGGTGCTTTCGTTTTCTCCATACTCGATCATGCCGAGTTTGTCGCTCATGCCCCAGGAGCAAACCATGCTGCGGGCTATGCGCGAGGCCATGCGAATGTCGCCGCTGGCACCGTTGGTGACATCGCCGAATTGGATTTCTTCAGCCACACGTCCTCCCATGGCGACGACGAGATCGTCGAGGAGCTCGCTTTTGCGGTTGTTGTGCTTGTCCTCCTCTGGGAGCCACATGGTAGAGCCGAGGGAGGGGCCACGAGGGATGATGGTGACTTTGTGCAGAGGTGAGGTGTGCTCCAGAAGTTCGATGAGGATAGCGTGGCCGGCCTCATGGTAAGCGGTGTTCTCCTTCTCCTTTTCACTAAGGGCCATGCTGCGGCGTTCGCGCCCCCAGCGGACTTTGTCGCGCGCTTCCTCGAGTTCGGGGCTGGTGATGGCCTTCAAGTTTTTGCGTGCGGCGAGCAGGGCGGCTTCATTGAGCAGGTTGGCCAGCTCCGCGCCGGAGAATCCAGGGGTGCCACGGGCGATTTTGGAGAGGTCGGCACTCTCGGCCAGTTTCACTTTGCGGGCATGCACACGGAGGATTTCCTCACGGCCTTTCACATCAGGGAGATTGACGGTGACCTGGCGGTCAAAACGACCGGGACGCAGCAGGGCGGGGTCAAGAACGTCGGCGCGATTTGTAGCGGCGATGATGATGATGCCTTCCTGGGTGTCGAAGCCGTCCATCTCGACGAGCAGGGCGTTCAGCGTCTGTTCGCGTTCGTCGTGACCACCGCCCATGCCGTGGCCGCGGTGGCGGCCTACCGCGTCGATTTCATCGATGAAAATGAGGCACGGAGCGTTTTTTTTGCCCTGCTCAAACATGTCACGCACACGACTGGCACCGACACCGACGAACATCTCGACGAAGTCGGAGCCACTGATGCTGAAGAAGGGCACATCCGCCTCACCTGCGATTGCTTTGGCCAGCAGAGTCTTGCCAGTTCCTGGAGGGCCGGTCATGAGCACACCTTTGGGGATCTTACCGCCCAGCCGCTGGAATTTCTTCGGATCTTTGAGGAACTCGACGATTTCCTGCACCTCGTCTTTGGCCTCCTCCACACCGGCCACGTCCTTGAAGGTCACTTTATTTTTGTCCTGAGACATCATCTTCGCGCGGCTCTTGCCGAAGTTCATGGCTCCTCGTCCGGCGGTCTTGATCTGCTGGCGCACGAGGAAGAAGATCAGTACGAGCACCAGCAGGATGGGCAGCATGGAGACGAGCACGGCGCTCATCTGGTCGTTGTCGTACTTAGGCACCAGTACGAGATTGTGCTTCGAGAGCAGTGCCTGTAGTTCCTCTTTTTGATATTGAATGGAGACCGGCACGTTGAACTTTAGGCTGTTCTTTTTGACCAGCGCCGTGTTTGGTGCTGGAGATTTGGGTTCAGATTCGGTGTTGGGGAGTGCATCTTCGGCGGTGAGGCCGATGGTTTCAGTCTGTTTGCCGCGCAGAGCGTAGCCTTCGATGATCTCGGCGTTGGTCGTGTCTTTTTGGATTAAAACGAGGTCTTGATCGAGGTCGATCTGGTTGTCCTCCACCAACTGTTTGAAGTCTTTGTAAGTGATGACCTTGGCCCGTGTGGCCTTGTCTCCGACCATGAGGGCGGAACCCACGAGAAGAATGACGACGGAGAGCAGCAGGAAGCCCTTCCAGTTAAACTGCGGCTCTTGGTTGCGCCGGTTGGGACCGTCGTTGCGGGGGGATGGGTCGTCAGACATGTTGGGGAAATAGGGGCTGGGAATTGAATTACGTCGGACGACCCTACACTCCACGTATTGTTTTTGCAAAAGAGGTTTCCACCCCTGTTTGATGTGGGGTGCCACGGAGTGCCTTCCATCATGGTGGGAATGATGGGATTCAAAGGAATGAATTCAGGTGTTTCCCCGTCTTGCCTTTTTGTCCTGTCTCATGGTAAACCCGCCAATTGCCATGCGAAATTCCCCCCGCTGCCTGATCCTGCTTGCGCTCGGCCTTGCCTGTCCGTTTGCCTGCGCCGCCACCCGCTCCTGGACGGACTCCAGCGGCAGAAAGGTGGAGGCTGAATTTAGTGGGATGAAGGGGGACAGCGTGCTGCTGAAGCTGGCAAATGGCCAGACCGTGCCTTTTCCTCTCTCGCGCTTGAGTGATGAGGATCAGGCATTCGTGAAAACTCTAGGCGGTGGCGGTTCCGCGGCCGCTCCGGCGACTTCAGGAACCGCAGAGGATGCGAAACGTGTTCCTTTAGTGAAGCGCACCTGGCCTGAGCAGGTCGTTGTTCCCGCTCGCTCCATTGAGATTGCCGCCATTACGGAAAGTGTGGCGGAGCGTAAATTTGTTTACCAATCCGAGGCATTCGAGTTCACCTCGCAGGCAAAACTGGCGGGCAGTGTGATGAAGGAAGTAGCTCGCACCTTTGAGGCCACCCGGGTACTTATCGACTCACTCCCATGGGGAATCGTGTGCCGTCCGCCGGAGGGCAGACCGCGCTTCCTAGCTGCACTTTATGAGACGCGGGCAGACTACATTGCCGCAGGTGGCCCGGAGATGTCGGGCGGAGTTTACAGCAGTGGAGATAAGATCTTTAAGATCCCTTTTCCGAGCCTCGGCATGGAAAAGCGCGGCCAGACCTACTTCAAAGATGACAATTACAGCAATGGAACCCTCGTCCACGAAATCACTCATCAGTTGATGGACGACTACCTCGGCTTCCTGCCGAAGTGGGTCATCGAAGGCACGGCGGAATACACGGAAATGCTGCCCTACAAATCAGGCACTTTCCGCGCCGAGGCGCATAAAAGCGGCATGAAGGAGGATGCCGAACTCTGGGAAAAACGCGAAGGATTCACTCTCTCAATACCAAATCTGGAACAGATGATGAAGATGAGCCGCGACCAATGGGATGCCGAATGCTCCACCTCCCAGAAGATGCGTGACATGTATCACCGCTCGCAGCTCCTCGTGTATTACTTCTGCCACCTTGATGGTGATGGCAAGGGATCGCGCTTCATCCAGTTCATGGACGCCGCCTATGGCCAGGTGGCCGAGTTGCGCGCCTTCTTCGCCGATCCGCGTGTGAAGCGTATGGATGGGGGGCGCTTTTCCTACCCCCAGGACTTCCCCCCGCCAGACATGAATTCTGAGACCGCCCCCTTCAAGAATCTTCAGATACTCATTGGCGAACGCCCGTACCCTAAGCTGGCCCAGGAGATCATGGATGGCTACAAGTCCATCGGGGTGAAGGTGATGGTGCGGTGATTGCTGGGGTTCGAGGCGAAGGATTTATGGAGCAAGTTCCAAGCGGGCTTCATTTGACCTGGAACTTGGAACCTGAAAAACCTGAAACAGGGCCTTTGGGAGTCCCGCCTTGCCAAAACTCCCATCCCGTCCACTGTCCCGCCCCCTTTTGCGGCAACTTCCGCCCCCATTTCTCCTCATGTTTGACGGGATCAGCAAAAAAATCATCGGCACCAAGAACCAGCGCACCGTCAAGCGCCTGCAGCCGGTCGTGGCTGAGATCAATCGCATCGAAGCCCAGCTACAGAACGAATCTGATGACGCCCTGCGGGAACGAGTCGCTAAGTGGAAGGCCCAGTTCCGAGCCTTCCATACGCCCCAGTTCCTCGGCGGCGTGTCGCTGCGTATTGCCGATGAGCAGGCGGTGGACGAATGCCTGAAGCATGTGGCCGGTTACTTCGGTGCCTTGAAGCCACACTTTCCCGGCCTGGATGACAGCTACCTCGCCGAGAGCGCCTGGAATGGTGCCAGCATGGAGGACAAAAAAGCCCGCATCGACAAAGCACGCGATGCCTGGAACGAGATGCAGCCGAAGTTCGCGGCCATCGAGTCAAAGATGCTCAACGACATCCTTCCGGAGGTTTATGCCGTGGTGAAGAACACCGCGCGTCGTCTTTGCGGCCAGGAGCACATCGTCTGTGACACACCGCTGAAGTGGAACATGATCCACTTCGACGTGCAGCTCGTCGGCGGCGTGGCCCTGCATCGCGGGATGATCGCTGAAATGGCCACGGGTGAAGGGAAGACCCTGGTCGGCACGTTGCCCGTGACTTTGAACGCACTCACTGGACGCGGCGTGCATGTCATCACCGTGAATGATTACCTCGCCCGACGCGACTCGGAGTGGATGGGCTACCTCTACAAGTTCCTCGGCCTCACCGTCGGCTGCATCCAGA
>CAYMHJ010000050.1:0-26262 GCA_964390165.1 uncultured Prosthecobacter sp.
GCTTCCACGGCGGATTTAGTTAAATCCGTGGCGCAAAAATTCGCTTCAGGGCCGTCAGCAGTCGCTTTGGAGACGGTTTTAAGCCCTTCTGCCGTGGATCAAGTTGCCGTCAGTCCTCCATGCGGGCTTTTTCCTCGGCTTCGAGGCCGAAGAGGAACTCGAAGTCGTTCTTCTCCAGGGTGCGGGCGAAGCCGCCTTCTCCGAGGATGTTGGCGGACATGAGCTGCTTTTTCTGCTGCAGGAGCATGATCTTTTCCTCGATGGTGTTCTTGGTGATCATCCGGTAGGCCATGACGGGCTGGGTCTGGCCGATGCGGTGGGCTCGGTCGATGGCCTGGGCTTCGACGGCGGGGTTCCACCAAGGATCGTAAAGGATGACGTAGCTGGCGGCGGTGAGGTTGAGTCCGCTACCGCCGGCCTTGAGGCTGAGGAGGAAGACGCAGGCGTCTTCGTCGGCCTGGAATTGATCGACGACTTCGCTGCGGTTGTTCGTGCTGCCGGTGAGCCAGTAATAGGGGATGCTCATCTCGGTGAGGCGATCCCTCAGGATCTCCAGCATGGAGACGAACTGGCTGAAGAGCAGGACCTTGTGACCTTCGGCGTGGAGTTCCTCGATGAGTTCCAGCGTGGCGGTGAGTTTGGCGCTCTCGGCTTCGCTGTTTTCGGGATTGGCGAGCTGGGGATGACAGCAGATCTGGCGGAGGCGGGTGAGGGCCTGGAGGACGGCGAAGCGCTTGCGGGTGAGCACTTCGAAGCTGCTGCTGGTGAGCAGGAGGTGCTGGGCGCGGGCGAGTTCCTCTTTGTAGAGCTTCTCCTGGTCGGCGCTCATCTCGCAGAGCATGGCTTCCTCGCTGCGGGAGGGGAGATCGCGGGCGACCTGGGATTTGGTTCGGCGGAGGAGGAAGGGGCGCAGGCGGGCGCTGAGTCGCTCGCTGGCCTTGGCATCCTTCCGGCGGTCGAAGTTCCGCGTGAAGTAGGCGCGATCTCCGAGAGAGCCGGGCATGGCATAGGTCATGAGGCTCCAGAGATCGAGCAGGCGGTTCTCCAAAGGTGTGCCGGTGAGGGCGAGACGGTTCTCGGACTTCAGACGACGGGCGGCACGGGCGGCCTGGGACTCGGGATTCTTGATCTGCTGGGCTTCATCCAGAATGACGGCGAGCCACTTCACGGTTTCGAGGTAGTCGATGCAGCCGCGCATCTGCGCGTAGTTCATGACGAGGACCTGGGTCTCGGATTTGAGCTTTTCGAGATCGAGCTCTTCTTTGTCGCGCAGGATCTGGACGTTGAGGCCGGGAGCGGCTTTTTTGAATTCGTTGGCCCAGACATCGAGCACGGACTTTGGACAAACCACAAGCGTAGGCCAGGCATTGCGGAAGCGACCCCGCAGCCAGAGAATCCAGGAGATGCTCTGGATGGTTTTACCAAGGCCCATGTCATCGGCGAGGATGCCGCCGAATTTGTTCACGCTGAGGTAGGCGAGGAAGTGGTAACCATCGACCTGATAGGGACGGAGGGTGACGGCGAGACCTTCGGGGGAGGCGGGCTTTTCCTCCAGACGCGCCTGCTCCATGCGCTGGGTGATGGTCTGCCAGGCGCGGGGATTGATGATGTCCTTGGCATTGTCACCTGTGAGCTGACGCCAGTGGAGTTTGTGAAGTTCGTCCGTGGGGGCGTCGAGGTCGATGCCGAGCTGGTCCATGAGGGCCATCTGCTCCTCGGTGAGTTCCAGCTTCACACGACGCCAGGTGCCGTCGGCGAGCTGCACATAGCCGCCTTTCGCGGCCACGAGTTTGCGGATTTCCGCCGCCTTCAGGTCAGCGCCTTCGATCTCGAACATCATGCGCAGATCAAACCAGTCGATGACGGCGGTCTGCGTGGCCTCGATGCGGACACGGGCGATGAGCGGATCAGCGAGGATGGTCTGCAAACGCTCGTCGGTGGCGAGGGTGACGCCTTCTGGCAGGGCCGTGGCCCAGGTGTTGAATTGATCGGGGAAAGCCTTGGTGAGGCGGACGCGATGGCCCTGCGATTCCATGTCCCAGCTTGGACGGAGATCGCGCAGGATTTCCTCTGCCACGGCGAGTGCGCTGCGGTCACGACAGATGATGGTTTCCTCGTCACGCGGCCCCTGATCCATGACGGGAGCCCAGCCCGCAGGTCCGAGACGCTCGCGCAGGCGGCCTTCGGGGTCCATGGCCTCGGCATGAAAGGTGGCGTATTCAGTTTGTGAGCCGGGGCCTTTCTTCTGGCAGGAGGCACGCACCTGGACGTTCAGCTTCTCATGGCGGACGCGACTGGCGATGGAGGCAGGCAGCGGCAGGCCGATTTTTCCGAGGAACTCGATGCCTTCCTGGGAAGTCAACGCGGTCAGTGGCACGCTGATGACGGCCTCGATCTTGGCTTCATCCGCCATCCAGTGCGGGCCGACGAAAACGGTGTCTGAGGAAAGATACAGCGTCTCGGCACCATGCAGGACACGCAGCGGCAGCGGAGCCTCCTCGCCTGATTCGGTGACGAGGCTGAGCTTGAGTTGATTTGCCTCCAGGTCATCCACGCTCTGCCAGCGGAGCTGTGAGGAAGCACGGCGGAAGGGCTGCTCATCGAGCGTGACGAGGCGGCTCTCCAGCGCGGGCTGCTGGAACACACTGCCGAGCCATTGCCCGTAGGAATCGAGGTCGAAACGGCACACGTCCGCAGCACCAGCCGAGCTTTGACCGAGGGCGGAAAGCAGCAGCAGCTCGGCCTCTGGCGGCACCATGAGACCGCCCATGGACTGGGCTTCCTCAAGCTCTCGCAGTTCCGCGCCGGTGACGGGGCGGAAGCGCTCCTCCTCGCCGAAGCGACCCTGGAGTCGGGCTTCACCGGGAGAGATGAGCAGGCGCAGATCCCCCGCACGGCGGATGCCTGCGCCCATGCCGGAGTCGTCTTTCAGCAGGCGGCGGATGCGCTCTTTCCAGAGGGGAACGGTGCGCTCCTGACGCCACTCGCGCAGACGCTCGCGCACAGCGGTAAGATCAGCGACGCCACGCAGGAAGCCGGGGATGGGCAGGCCGCGATCTGTCAGTGCGAGGGAGACGTAATCCCAGAACTCGCGCAGGGTTTTCGGAGACTCGGGCCACATGGGGATGGGGTCCGTGCTTTGAATGGTCCACTTCGGGTGCAGGCGCACCATGTCATGGTCAAAGATGGTGCCGGTCTGCTGCACGCGCTGGAAGCGTTTCTCCACCTTGGCGAAGTAGGCTTCCTCTTCGGGGGTGAACTGGCGCGCCATGCGCTTTTCGACGATCTCCTGGAAGGGGACTTCGGTCTCCGAAGGCTTGAAGGACTCGGGCTCGCGCTTTGCCTTCCGCTGAATGGCGATGAGTGCCGTGCAGAGGGAGAGATCGTGCAGGACCCGGTCGTCGATATCCGTTTCGCCACGCCACTGGCCGTCTTCGAAGGCCCAGCGTGTGTTCACGCTGTTATCATCCAGCCGCACCTCGGCGAGCACCTCTTCATCGGTGACATCAAGCCCGCGGACGGAGTCGGCGTCCACCAGACGCTCGGCCTCCGCACGCAGCCGGGTTTCATAACGGGAAAGAAGGGTCGGGATCTGGTTCGGTAGGTCGTTCATGCGAATGGCCCCGAAGCCGTACGACATTCGGGGAACCGGAGGCCGTAGCACACCAGCACGCTTGCTGCTACCTTTGTCTCCAAAATAAACCGTCATGAAGCCGGAGTAAGCCGGTCACCTCATGGCACCGCTTCATTCTTTGATCACTCGCCCAGCCTCAGGATGAAAAATGACCCACACGGCCTGGCCAACCGTCAATGCGACACGCCTTTCGCCGCCCGAATGTTGGGCATATAGCACCTGGCCTCCGGCACGCAGACGCACCCGCAGGTGGGCACCGAGGTAGAAGACTTCCTCGACCACGGCCTGGGCGCTGTTCACACGTTCGCTGGCGTGCGGATGCTCTTCAGAGAAGCGCAGGCTTTCCGGGCGCACCATGACGCGGACGGCATCCCCAGGCTTCAGGTCCAGCGATGACATGACGGCAGGGCGGCCCAGCCCATCGATCTGCACAAGCACAATGCCCCCCGGCATCATTTCCTGAACGCTGGCGCGGAAAAAGTTCGCGTCGCCAATGAACCCCGCCACGAAGGCATTGGCCGGTGATTCATAGAGTGTGCGGGGCGTGGCCACTTGCTCCACGTGGCCAGCATTCATCACGGCGATCCGGTCACTCAGACTTAGCGCCTCACCCTGATCATGAGTGACGTAAATGAAGGTGGTGCCCACTTCCCGATGCAGGGTATTCAGCTCACCGAGCAAGTGCTGGCGCAGCTTCAGATCCAGCGCCGCCAGTGGTTCATCGAGCAGGAGCACCTGCGGTTCATTCACCAGCGCACGGGCGATGGCGACGCGTTGCTTCTGCCCGCCGCTGAGCTGGGCGGGGCGTTTCAGAGCCTGTTCTTCCAGGCGTGTCAGGGTCAGCATCCGCTCCACCGCTGTCTTGATCTCCGCGCGTCCTCTGCCCGCCATTTTCAGCCCGAAGGCGATGTTTTCCCAGACGCTGAGATGAGGAAAGAGCGCGTAGTTTTGAAACACCGTGTTCACAGGCCTTTTCTCCGGGGGCAGTGCGGTGATGTCCTGGCCATCGAGACGAATGCTCCCGCTGTCCGGCTGCTCAAACCCCGCCAGCATCCGCAGCAGCGTGGTCTTTCCGCAACCGCTAGGCCCGAGTAAAGAAAAGACCTCCCCACGCCCGATCTCCAGACTCACGCCATCGACAGCTCGGGAACTGCCGAAGGCTTTGATGACGTGGTCGATGACGAGGAAATCCTGCACAGGATGCGCACAGTGAAACCTGCCTGTGTTCTTGGCAAGATTTCTGTCCAGCGATCAAAAACCGGGCTTCAGCGGTGATTCGAAGGGGTGCAGATTATCGCCGGGCGTGAAGGTGATCGGCGTGCTGCCGCCATCGACGAAGTTGCCGAAGCCGCCGGTGTTGAACTGGGGCACGTCGGTGAAGACATCCAGTCCGGCGGGCTGCTGGATGGTGACGTTCACGCCGTTGTCGATGGTGACTTTTCTGGCGGCAAGCACGGTCTGCGGGCTGTCGATGGAGACATCGCCGGTGAACTGGATCTGGCCGTTGCTGCCCTGGGCGTAAAGGTGGACGAGCTGGTCGGCATCGATGCTGGTATTGCCGAGGATCAGACGGCCATCAGTGCCGAGGGTTTGAGCACGGATGGAGTCGCCGGCGAGCTGGGACTGCGAGATCAGGATGTCTCCCTGAGGCCCCTGCGCTTCGAGGAAGATGGCGGGGCTCTCGGTATTCGCGAGAGAGCGGAGGCTGGAGGAGTTTTGGATGCTGATCCCATTCTGGGCGATCATCTCGATGAGCGAGCGGGCCTTCACCTCGGACTGGTCCACATGGATGTCATGCACGGCCGCGACGCGCACTTCTTCGACCTGCACGGTGGCCTGGTTGGAGAGAGAGGCATCCGTGCCGGCATAGACATAGAGTTTGCCATACGGCAGAGCGACGGTGCTGCCGCCGAGTGCAGCCGGACCTTCGATGAAGACATTGGCCGTGCCGCCATTGGCGGAAAGGAAGACGGACTGGTCGCTGCCGGTGATTCGGAAGCCGGGCTCCACGCTGATGTCACCATCCAGAGTGGTGATGGTGATGGCATCGAGGGCACTGTCCAGGTCCAGCACGCCCGTGGCGGAGGCGGAGGGGAAGTCAGGCAGGGTGGCGGTCGTGAGCGTGACATCAAACTTGCCGGCGAAGACCAGGTTCCTCGGTCCCGAGGTGGAGTTGATCTGTGGCGTCCCGGCAATGTAGAGTTCGTCGAATTTGAAAAGTGACCAGGTCCCGAAGTCGCTGAAGTCCTGATCGAACGCCGTGAAAAAGGGCTGAACGCCATAGACGAACTCGCTGTAGTTCCCGTCCTGGTTCGGATTAAAGGGCACACCAAGAGCGGTGATGATGCCCTGGCTGATGCTGTTGTTGTTTACGCTGATGATGCCCCGGGTGTCGATCTGCGCGGTGCCATCCACCTGGGTTGTTCCTGGAATGAAGCCAAACTGTCGGCGCTGAGCCGGAGTGATCTGGTTCAGCAGTTCCAGACGAGCCTCGCTGCTGAGAGTCACTGAGGTGCCGCGTCCCTGGAGGAGGTAGGCGGTTTCCAGAAGCTCACCCTTTTCCTTCTTTTGGTTCTGCTGCTGAAGGGCGTCCTGGAGCTGCTTTTCATTGCCAAGAGCGCTGAAATCCTTCGCGTTCAGCAGCTTCGAAGTGCGGCGCAGACGCTGGAGGTCCACTTGAACGGGAGCGGGAAGGGAGGTCGCGTCCGGCTTCGTGATGAGCATGTCACCGGCGCTGATGGTGCGGATCACATTGCGTTGTTCATTGAGGAAGACATCCACTTCACCTTCGAGCACGATGATCTTCACGAAGCCGTCCGGTGCATACTCCATCATCACCGTGGTGCCGGTGACGGCAGCGGTGATGGCGGCGGTGCGTACCGTGGCTCCGCCGAGCTGCTTCGGCACCTGGAGGAGCATGACGCCTTTCTCCAGATTGATGTCCCGTGACTTCGAGTCCAGACGGAAGAGTGAGTTTGATCCCAGCCGGGTCAGCGTCTGATCCGGGAAGCGCAGTTCCGCGCGCGATTGCGCCCCAGTGGCCAGCGCGGTCTGGCCGCTGATCTTGTCACCCACCTTCGCCGCTGATGGCGACTTCTGCGCGGGCACGAGGCGGACGTCATTGATGATGCGCGTCACCTCGGCTTCCTTCAATGCCGCAGCACGTAACAGGGCAGGGAAGGTGAGTGTGGCGAGAAGAAGGAGAGTCTTCATGGTGAACATCAGAATTTCAGTTTCAGACCCAGTCCCACACCCGTGCTTGCCGTCTCGTAGTCGAAGAAGTCGATGTCCGAGTCATTCAGCGCGTAACTGGCGGTGGCGTAGAGTTCCATCCAGTTCTTCGGCGTGTAGCTGACGGTGGCTCCCATCACATGCAGCAGGTCCGCACGCGGCACTTCGCGGTAGTTGAAATAGGTCATGCGGTAGGCCAGCGAGACTGCCAGATCCCGCATGATTTTGTATTTGTAAGTCAGGTCGAGCGAGTACTCGTCGCGGAAGACCTGCTCCACGTCGTTTGTCAGATCCCAGTCCGCACCCAGCGCCACCTGGATGCTGTTCTTCCGGTCCAGGACGATCAGTCTCTGGGCACCCAGACGGCCTGAGAGGCTGTTCAGCAGACTGTCTTCGAAGTTGTTGTTCGTGATGCGTGTGAAGCCGAATGAGCCCACCAGCACCACATTCCAAAACCGCGGCTCCACATCCAGGATGCTCGCCATCGCTTCCATGGCCTCGAAGTCCAGCGCCCCTGACCTGCGGTAGCGGTAGATCCCCTGGCTCGCGCTCACATCGGCGAACCAATGCCCAGCGATCCTTTTCTGCCAGCCCACTCCGGCACGCTGGCCCCACATCCAGTCAGATTGCTCGCCGCTAGCCACATTCGCGGCGTTGTTCGACCACAGGGCAAATTCATCAAGGGTCGCCCGGAAGGGCCGGTCTTTGGGCGTCTCTTTCAGGATCAACTGCTGGCCGATGTCGTCATCCGCGTCGGAGGCTGACGCGAATCCATTTTCCTCCCCGAGGTCTCGACGGCTCATTTCGTCCTCTTCTGTAGGAACAAGACTGCGGCTCTGAATTCCGCTGGATTCAGGCAGGCGCGTCGGATCAACGATCTGAGCCTGGGCCACGGCCAAACAACAGCCGACAAAACCCGCTAAGAGCAGGCAGCGCCTTAGAAGAGTGAAAAGTGGGCAAGAGCTGAAAAAGGACATGTGGAGCGAAGTTCATTGTAAATGTAATAATTAATGACACTAAACGTCAAACTGGCTTATGTATATTTTTACTCAGAATGATCATTTTTGATAAATTTTTCAAAAAAGCCAAGGCTCTTCTCCCGCTTCGGCCCACTTACTGATAAAAAGATCTCCTCATGAAGTCGGCACCCGCTTCCCCGAATCTCAATGTCCAGCGCAGCCTCATGCTCCTGGGCTTGGCCTGCATCCTTGCGGCTCTCCTGCTCGTCGCCAGGGAGTGGGACTGGAGCAGCGCACCGATCCGGCAGATGGAATGGCGCATCGAAGACCAGATCCACCAGCGCGGCAGACTGACACCTACGGACCCCGACATCGTCGTGCTCGGCATCGATGACGCCAGCCTGAGCCTGGAAAGCGCCTTCCCCGAAGATGTGCAGGCCTCCCGCCCGCTCCAGCTCATCGAGAAAGGCTGGATCTGGCCGCGCGAGGTCTATGCCCATTTGCTCGACCGCCTCATTCAGGCCGGTGCGGAAAAGGTCGTGCTCGACTTGATGTTCGCCACGCCCACGCCGGACCATCCCGAGTATGATCAGGCCTTGAGGGAGGCCTTGGAAAGACACCGTGGGAAGGTCGTGATCGGCGCGGACATCGAGACCCGGCTGCTCCGTGGCAGTGTGGTGGAGAATCTAGTCATGCCCACGGATGCCCTGCTTCCGCAGATCCGGCCCATTGATCCACGAATCGGCTTCCTCACCTACTGGCCGGATGGCGACAACGTGGTCCGCCGCACGCGCACTGAATTCTCTCTCACCGAAGACATCGCTGACAGGCTGCCCTCCCTCTCCGCCAATGCCCTGGGAGGGAAGCTACGCTCGTTCAGTTCGGAGTTTCACGCCCTCCGCTTCGGCGATGCCACCGCCTACACGCCCATGTCACTTCACGAAATTTTCGTACCGGACATCTGGGAGAGCAATTATGTCAAACCCGGCGTCTTCGCGGGCAAGATCGTCTTCGTCGGACCCACTGCGCGGCACTTTCAGGACTCCGTCGCCACGCCTGTCGGGGAGCTATTCGGCGTGCAGGTCCACGCGCAGGTCTGCGCTTCCCTGAAGGCGGGAGAGCTTCTCCGCGAGGCTCCCACGCGCTGGGTACAGAGCGGGATCGGCATCGCCGCCCTGGCCGCCGCGCTGCTCATCATTCTTTTGAAAAAGCCCTTCATCTCCCTGATCATCCTCATCGGCGGCGGCTTTGCTGCACTGTGGCTGCAGCAGCACGCTTTTGATTCCTGGGGCATCGTCCTGCCCATGCTCACGCCCGTGCTCGCCTGGTCCAGCACCGGCCTCTTCGCCCTCGGCTGGGACTTCGTGCTGGAGCGGCGGCAGAAAGACAAGCTCCGCAGCGCCATCTCACGCTACTTTTCCCCCGACATGGCCGAGGAGATCGTGCGGAAGCCCGCCTCCTACTTCCGCACCCTTGGCGGCGTGCAGCGCGAGATCACCGTGCTCTTCTCCGACCTGCGCGGCTTCACCAGTCTGTCAGAAAAATGCGCTCCTGACGAACTCGTCCGCCAGCTTAACCAATACCTCGAACGCATGGTCGAGATCACCTATGGCAGGAAGGGCAGCATCGATAAATT
The DNA here is from genome assembly GCA_964390165.1 of uncultured Prosthecobacter sp. Classification (GTDB taxonomy): domain Bacteria; phylum Verrucomicrobiota; class Verrucomicrobiia; order Verrucomicrobiales; family Verrucomicrobiaceae; genus Prosthecobacter. The sequence continues at coordinate 9,461 of CAYMHJ010000050.1, forward strand.
CATTGGCGATGCCATCATGGCCGTCTGGGGCCGCATCCGCGATGAAGCCATCGAAGAAGCCCTCGCCGAAGACGCCTGTCTCGCCGTGGAAACCGCCCTCAAAATGCGCGATGGGCTTAACGAACTAAATCGTGACTGGGTCCGCAAAGGCCAGCCTCCTCTAGCCATCGGCATCGGCATTCATCAGGGGCCGGCCATCGTCGGGAACATGGGCTCCCCCGCGAAGATGGAGTTCACCGCCATCGGCGACAGCGTGAATACCAGCGCCCGCCTGGAAAGCGCCACGAAGCAGTATGGCGTGGACATCCTCGTCAGCCAGCCCGTGTGGGAAAAGACCGTCGCCCACTTCGTCTTCCGCAGCGCCGACCTCGTCGTCGTGAAGGGAAAGAAAGTCCCCGTGCAGATCCACGCCGTGCTCAGCGGCAGCAACGTCCCACCGCCAGCCGGGCTCGAAGAGTTTGAGGCCGGCATCACCGCCTTCCGCACCGGCCACTTCACACGCGCACTCCAATGCTTCAAAAACGCCGCCATCGCCGGACTCGATGACGACCTCACGCACCTCTACCGCAAACGCTGCGAGACCCTCATCGCCGAACCGCCGGAGCAATGGGAAGGCGTCTGGGTGCTGAAAGAGAAGTAAGCCACGTCTTGGCAAACCGCCCACCCGCGTCCAAGAAAGCCCCCCCTCTGGCTCCCCGTCTCTCCGCCCTCCCCCTCCGCCTCATGCTCTCCGCCAACGAACTCACTCTCAGCTACGGTAACCAGCGCCTCCTCGAAGGCATCACCCTCGCCGTGAATGAAGGAGAAAAAGTCGGCCTCGTGGGGCGCAATGGCTGCGGCAAGACCAGCCTGCTGAAGATCCTCGCCGGAGTCGAGCGTGCGGACACGGGCGATCTCTCCATGCAGCGCGGTCTGCGCGTCGGCTATCTGCCGCAGGAGTTCGAACTCGATGGCACGGGCAATGTCCTGCAAAACATCCAGTCCGGCGCTGCCGATCTCGTCCGCATGATCCAGCGCTATGAGGAGGGCGATGGCAGCGAGGCTGAGCTCTCCGAGATGCTGCATCAGATCGAAGTCGCCGACGGCTGGAACCTCGACACCCGCATCAAATCCATCACCACAGCGCTCTCCGCACCCCCGCTGGATGTCCTCGTGGCCCCGCTTTCCGGGGGAGAAAAACGCCGTGTCGCCCTGTGCCGTGCTTTGGTGGCTCAGCCGGACTTGCTGCTGCTGGATGAACCGACGAACCATCTCGACTCCGAGTCCATCCGCTGGCTGGAAGATTACCTGAAGAGCTTCCCTGGAGCCGTCATCTTCGTCACGCATGACCGCTACTTCCTGGATGTCATCGCCACGCGCATCATCGAGCTTTCCGAAGGACGCTGCTACTCGCATGAGGGGAACTACACCGCCTATCTGGAGAGCAAAGCCGCGCGCCAGCAGATCGCCGAACAGGCCGAGCGCCGTCGGCAGCGCTTCCTCCGCACGGAGCTCGAATGGGTACGCGCGGGGGTCAAAGCACGCGGCACGAAACAGCGCAGCCGCCTGGATGCCTTTTATGAGATCGAAGGCCAGGAAGCCCCGCCCGAGGAGCGCGAGATGGACCTGCTTCTCCCGCCCGCGCTGGAGATGGGAAACATCGCCGTCGATCTCGAAGACATGGGCGGCAAGGTCATCGACGAGCAGGGCAAGGAACGCTGGCTCTTCCGCCACCTGAACATCTCCCTGAAGCCCGGCGAATGCACCGGCATCGTCGGCCGCAACGGCGCTGGCAAGACCACCCTGTTGCGCATCTGCATGGGCGAGCGTGCCCCCGATGAAGGCCGCGTCACCATTGGCAAAAAGATCTCCTTCAACTACATCGACCAGGCCCGCATGCAGATCGCCGGGAAAGGCACCGTGCTCGCCGAAGTGGCCGATCAGGACGAGACCGTCTTCTTTGGCACGCAGAAGCTCAGCGCCCGCAGCTACCTCCGCCGCTTCCTCTTCAACGACGACCGCACCAACGAACGCGTGGACCGCCTCTCCGGTGGCGAGCGCGCCCGCCTCATGCTCGCCAAAGTGCTCAAGCGCGGTGGCAACGTCATCGTGCTCGATGAGCCGACGAACGACCTCGACCTCCAGAGCCTGCGCATCCTGGAAGAAGCGATCAGCAGCTTCGATGGCAGCGTCATTGTCGTCAGTCATGATCGCTACTTCCTCGACCGCGTTTGTGATCAGATCATCGCCTTCGAAGACGCCGGAGTCCACGTGCAGACTGGCAACTTCAGCTACTACCTGGAAAAGCGCCGCGAGCGTGAGGCCAGGCTCAAAGCATGGGTCGAGCCCATCAAAGCCGCCCCAACTCCAGGCGTCGCCAAGCCCAAGGCCCGCAAGCTCAGCTTTAAAGAAGCACGCGAGTTGGAAACCATCGAGGCCGACATCCTCACCGCCGAGGAGAAGGTGCAGTCCATCGACACCATCCTGAATGATCCCAGCTTCTACATCACCCGCTCTCAGGAAGCTTCCGACCTCAGCGAGCAGCTCGACAAGGCCAAAGCTGAAGTCGCTCGTCTCTACGCCCGATGGGAAGAGTTGGAAGCCATCAAAGCCGCCAGCCCCGCCTGAGCCACTAGACTTAGAAACACGGAGTTTCTGCGCGCAGCGTGTCTCTCTGCCTGCCAAACATCCGCTCTATGGTTCGCCCAGCACGACGCGCCCGCTAAGCTTCGGCGAGGTGGAGATTTTCGTGCTCACCGTGGGCAGCAGGAAGAAGCCGTAGCCCTGCGTCGTCGCGCCGATTTTCACGATCAGGCCTTCAAACGGCGCGGGGCGGTCAAGGGCCTTCGAGGCACCGTTGATGACAAAGCTGCCTTTAAACATGCCTTTGGCGGCATCCAGCGCTGTCAGCTTGGTGGTGTTCGTCAGCGGCAAAGTAAGCATGCCTTTGTTGGTTAAGCCAGTGACGCTGGGGTTGGTGATGTGCAGGAGCTGTGCGAACTCCGGCGCGAGACCGCCGAGCGTGAAGTCGAGCTTTGCGTTCGGGTTCGGCGTGGTGCCCAGGCCCATCACGCGCTGGCCTTTGGATGGGGCGGCATACGGGCTGCCATCCACGGTGACATTCAGCGGGCCAAAGCCGGCCTGATACACGGTGTCGGTGCTTTTGGGCAGGGGGCCGGGTTTGAACCAGTCGAGCGTGCCGCCCAGGGTGTTGTTCGCCACGGGAGTTCCAGGTGTGAGTTGCATGGGGCCGACGAGGCTGCCACGTTTGGCATGGAGCAGGCTGAAGAGGGTGATCTGGCCTTCAGGGCCGACGAAGCCCGCCTGGGTAAGGCCGCTGCCATCGGGCAGTTTGCCGGTGAGCGTCAGGGTGCCGTCGGGCTTCACGATGAGGGTGGCGAAGCCGTAGCCGCGGGGTGAATTGCCGACGTTCGCAGGATCAAGTCGGGCGGTGTAGGTGGCGGCGTAGATGCTGGCGAGTTTGGTCTTGCTCCAGGTGTTTCGCCAGGCTGTGGCGAGCAGGGTGGTGCCGTTCGTGTGCAGCAAAGTGAGCCGTGCGGTCTGGTCGATGGCGAAGACTTCGAGGTAAGCAGTGATCGGGGTTTTATCCGCCAGCGTGATGCCGGGGATGTTCACGCGCAGGATGGCATCTCCCTGTCCGGCACTGAGCAGGAGTTGCTTAGTGAAGCCCAGCTTGGCCCGGGCTCCGAGGGTGATGCTGCCGCTGCACAGGCCAGTGGCGGTGGTGGTGAGGTCAAAGCGGCCACCGAGGTTGTCATTCAGCGGCGAGCGCTCCAGTGGTCCGGCGAAGATGCCGACGGCAGTCGTGGGCACCCCATTGACCTTCAGTGTGGCCGTGGCGCTGTCACTGCTTGAAGGGTTGCTGGCTTTGATGGTCAAAGGATAACCCAAGGGCTTTGTGGAGGCTGTGGGCCGACCGAAGATGATGCCGGTAAGCTTGTCCCAGGTCATGCCGGGCGGCAGTCCACCGACGGTGAAGGCCGTCGCTGGTGCTCCGACCACGCTGGCGATGGGGATTTGGTAAAAGTAGGCCTGGCCGATGGTCGCAGCGGGAAGAGTGAGCGGCTCGATGATCTGCGGTGCGGCATTGCTGACGGTGAGCCGAGTGGGCGCTCCACCGGTGAAGACACCCGCCGTGCCTGTCACCGTGCAGGTGTAGAGCCCGACATCCTCTACAGCGACGGGTTTGATGGTAAAAGTCTTCGAGTCGAAGGCAGTTGCCCCGCCATTTTTCAACCAGGCGAAAGTGATGCCATCTCCTGCGGCATTCACGCTGGCGCTGAAGCTACCACCAGCCTTGAGGTGAAAGGTTTTGGAGGTGGTGTCCACCACGCCGAGATGCGCCGTGCTGCTGGTGACCGTGGCCGCGCCGGACTTCACGACGCAGGTGTAGGCTCCGGCTTGGGTCAGAGTAGCTTTCGAGATCACATGCTGGCTCTGGGTGGCTTTTGAGATGTTTTTGCCATTGAGCAGCCACTGATAGGTCAGCGGTCCCGGCCCCACCGCCACGACTCTCAGCGTGTGACTGCTGCCAAGCGCGATCATGGCGTTCGCTGGACCTCGCGGAACGGTGACGGGAACTCCATCCACCACCAGGCTCGCAGGCTGGCTGGTGGCGGAGAAAGCGCTGAGCACCACATCGTTCAGAGTCAGTGTTCCTTGCGCGTCGGCCTCGCTGAGGACCACGTCATAGACGCCTTCATCCGCCTCCTGGGCACTGGCGATGTTGAGCGACGCCGTCGTGATGCCATTGGAGACGCCGTTTTTTCTCCAGTCATAGGCCAGGCCGCCGCTGTCGTTGGTCACGGTGATGGCAAAGCTGGCCGCCACATTGCTCGCCACGCTCTGGGGCTGCGGCTGAGTGGTGATGCTGGGCACCTGGACGATCCTGATGCCACCTGGGTTGAGCGCGCCAATCAGCGTGCAGTCACGTTGCGGGTTCAGTGGACCTTTCGTGAGGATGATCGTGTTCGTTGTTGTGCTGTTAAAGACCGCGCGATCAAAGGCGATGATGCCATCAGCCTCCACATCGCGGATAGCCTCGCGCAGGGACACCCCATTGCCAGGTGCTCCTGAGGCATCGAGTTCATCCACTGGAGTGGTGACGATGATCACCGGCCCCTCCACGGCTCCAATGTCTGGCCGCACACCGAGCAGACGAGGGAACCCGCGCTGATCCGTGGTGAAGGCTGAGTTCACGGGGCTGCTGGACTGTCTGGCAGTGGCATCATGGTCTGTGTGGGTCCACCGTAGTTGCCAAGAGGAGCCAGTCGGGCGTCCACGGGTGCAGTGGCGGTGCCGATCAGCGGGCTGGCGGGGAACTGAGTGGCGACCGATTGGTTATTCCCGATGAGACTGTTGCCTCGAGTCAGCAAGGTCCCTCCGCTGTTGAGGATGTCATCGGCTGGACCTGAGTCGGTATTTCCAGCGATGAGGCAGGAGGTGATTTCCACGCTCGCCAGAGCATCGATGAAAAGGCCACCACCACTGCCAAGACCTGCGTTTTCCGAAACGGTGCAATGCTCCAGCAGCAGATCGCCGGAAATGACCACGATCCCTCCAGTCGAAAACTGAGCCGGCGAGCTATTGCCCGAAACCGTGCAGTGGGAGAGTGCCACCTCGGGATCACCATCCAGGAAGAGCGCGCCGCCATTGGAGGAACTATTTCCTGACAAGGTGCACGCAAGCAGGTCTGCCGCACCGCCAAAGACACTGATGCCTCCACCCAGACCGCCGCTTTGGTTTTGAGCAAAGGCGGTGTTCTCCGCATCCAAAATTCCTGTGGAATGGACGGCCCCACCATCAGTTGTGCTGGCATTCGCGATCAGGTGGCAGCGATCCAGGTTCAGGGTGCCTTCATTAAGGATCGAGCCGCCATTGCCGCTGGCACTGCCATTTGAGAGATTGAGACCGCGTAGAGTCAGCGTCTTGCCCGACTGGACGTGGAAGTGCCTGGAATTCTGCTCGGCATCCAAGGTCAAACCGCCAGCCAGATTCGAGGCATCAATAGTCACGGGGTCGTTGTCTGCGATGATGAATTCGCTTTGGAGAGTATGGGTGAGACCCGCAAAACCCGACGGGTAGGTCACGGTATCAGGACCAGGAAGGGCGGCGGCATTCGCCAGCGCCTGCCTGAGGGAGCCTGGACCGGAATCATTCCCGCTGCTGACATGGAGCGACAAGATGGTGAAATTGAAGTTCTGCGTCTCCCCGCTGGTGAAGTCGGTGATCGTCATGACCGTGCTGCCGATTCCCTGTGGCAAGGGATTCACCGTTACCGTGTGGTTGGCTCCACTTCCGTCGAAGGTCACAAAGCCGCTTGGCACAGCCACGTCATTGCTTGAGGTCCCAATCAACTGCCCGACTTGACCAATAGGGAAGGACAGAGGCACGGGAGTCGAGCCTTGCCGGATGGTGGCACTGGCGATGGAGCCGAGTTGCCGTTCATAGGCGCCGATGTCCGCCACTCCAAAAACAGGATAACCGCGCTGGTCCGTGGTGGCGGTGCTGTTGGTCGCAGCATCTCGGGCAGGGCTGGTCGGTAGCAGCATTCGTGTCTGAGTCGGGCCACCGTAGTTGCCCAGAGGTGCAAGTTGGGCGTCTGTGCCGATGATGTTGGCGCCCTGGCTAATGAAACCAGGAGTGATGTCTGGGACACCGGACGCGTTAGCATCAGTGTTGCCAGTGATGATGCAGTTCCGCACGGTCACAAAGCCTTCAGGCAAGCCACGGACACCGCCCACGCCATTCGAGGGGGCACTTGTCACAGCGTTACCTGTGATCGTGCAGTGCGTGAGGCTGACGGGTCTGGTGAAGGGGGCGTTGATAGCCCCGGCTTCAAAGCCAGCCGTGTTGTTGGCGACAGTGCAGTGGCTGAGCGTGAGGAGATTCTGGCTTAAATGTGTGATGGCTCCACCTCCTGCGGCGGCGGAGTTCCCGGAGAGCGTGCTGCGCTCGATGGTAAGCACACCGGGGTGGTCATTCCAGATAGCACCAGCGCTGTTCCCTGACGTGGCCGAGCAATTGGAAATGGTGCATTCACGTAGCGTGAGAATGCCCTCATTGTAGATGGCTCCTCCGTGGTTCCCAGAACCTCCGCCGACACCGTTGCCATTGATCATCTTTAGCCGCCGCATCTTCACGTTGGCTCCGCTCGTGACGCGGAAGATGCGGTTCGTGCCTGGGCCTCCATCAATGGTTACGCCAGCGGGCCGGTCGCTCGCATCGATGGTGACATCTGCACTGTCATCAATGACGATCTCGCTGCTCAGGGTGATGGTGCTGCTGGTGAAATCCGGGTGAAATCCGATGATATTGGGGCCGGGCTCAGCAGCCGCAGTGATCAGCGCCTGCCTCAGAGACCCATCCCCGCTGTCCAAACCATTGCGCACGAGCGTGTCAATGGGGTTGACCGTGACGGTAAAGGTCTGAGTCTCGTTGGTCAGATTGTCGGTGATGGTGATGAGGGCGCTGCCGCTCTGGCCCAGCGCGGGCGTAACGACCACGGTGCGGTTGGCTCCACTGCCGCCAAAGGTAAAGTTTGTGTTGGGCACCAGCGTGGTATTGCTGGAGCTGCCGCTGAGGGTGCCGATCTGACCGACGGTGAAGGCAAGCTCCGTAGTTGGAGTGCTTTGACTCGTGGATGTGTCCGCAATGGGGCCAATCTGCGCCTCATACGCACCGATGTCCGCCGTGTCTAGAATAGGGAAGCCGCGCTGGTCCGTGGTGCTGCGGCTGACTGTGGCGGCATTTCGTGCGGGGCTGCCTGGGAGCAGGGCCATCGTCTGCGTGGGGCCGCCTCGGCTGCTCAGCGGGGCAAGGAGGGGATCTGCCACGATGACCGTCGCTCCTGCCGTGAGATCGGAATTCGCCACGTTACTGAGGATGTTGACTCCAGAATCAGCGATCAAATTGCCTCCATTAAACAGATCAGGCCCCTCAATCCCCATGTTCCCTGCGACGATGCTGTTCTGCAAGATCATCTCGCCCCGGTTGCGGATGCCGCCTCCTCGGCCATCGAAACCAGATCCCCCCAGGCCTTGCCCAGCAGCATTGGCGGCCACGGTGGATGAAATTAGCGTCAAAATGCCATCATTAAAGATTCCTCCGCCGTCACCGCCATCATCACCATCCACGACCGCATTGCCGGCGCTGTTGCCGCTCAGGGTGGAGGAGGAGATCGTCAGTGTGCCATCGTTCATGATGCCACCACCGCTGGCACCGCCAGAGGTATTGTTGCCCGCCTGATTTCCGCTGAGCGTGGAGGAGGCCAGCATCATCACCCCTGCATTAAAAACGCCACCGCCACCCGCGCTGGTTCCGCCATTGGCTGCCCGATTGCCACTGAGCGTGCAGGCCATGATGGTGGCGGAACCGTGGTTGAGCACGCCCCCACCCTCCTGCCTGCCGACGGTTGCCAGACCATTGATCATCCTCAGCGAATGCATGGCCAGCGTGGCCGAGGCGGGGATGCTGAATATACGGCTCAAGTTGTTCCCAGAGATGGTGACCGGCCCGGTGAGATTGGAGGCGTCGATGAATACGCTGCCAGCCGCAGGGATGGCGAGTTCCGTGCCGCCCAGGGTCACGCTGCCCGCTGGGAAAGTGGTCGAGTTAAAGGTGATGCGTGCACCCGGCTGGGAGACCGCGCTGGCCAGCACGGTGCGCAAGGTTCCCGGCGCTGCGGCGGCATCATCTGTGGCCATCACCGTGAAGAGCGGCCCCGCCTCTACGGCACCGATGTCGAGCTGAGCCGTGGCATTTGCATCTCCATCTATAAAACGGGAAAAGCCGCGGGCGTCGGTGCCGCCAGGATTCGTGGTGCCAGCGGCATCAATGACGGGTGACCCCATGAGCGGGTGTATTGTCTGCAAAGGTCCGCCGAAGTAACCCAACGGGCTGAGCTTCGGGTCCAGTGGGGCGGCACTTGTCCCAGCCAATGGACCCGTGGGAAACTGCGTGGTGGCCCCGTCATTGCTGCCAATGAAATTAAAGCCACTGGCATTCAGAGTGCCGCCGACCGGCGCGATGTCTCCCGGCACACCTCCAGCCCCCAGATTCCCGGCGATGATGCAGCCCGAAACGGTGGCTGTGGCGCTGGATCGCACAAGGAGTCCGCTGTTCGCCGAATTGCCCCGATTGCCCGTGATGGTGCAATTTTGCAGGGTGAGGCTGCCACTACCCACATCGATCATACTTTGGTTAGCCGCCTGATTGCCCACCAAAGTGCAGTTCGAGAGGGTGACCACGGCATTGCTTAAAGAATCGACCGCAGAACCGTCGTTGGAGCTGTTTTGAGTGAAGGTGCAGCGAGTGATGTTGATCGTACCGAAGCGCAGGAAAAGGGCGCCGCCGCTATTGGAGGCGAAGTTATCTGCAAAATTGCAATCCTCGATCGCTCCCGCAGCTCCTAGATCAATAGCCCCGCCTCCGTTCTCGCTGCTGTTGCCCTTGAACGTGCAGCGAGAGACGAAGAGCTGACCTAGACTTCGAATCGACCCACCGCGCTCAGGCCCGGTGACTTTTCCCCCAGTAAGAGTGAGATTCCGCAGACTGAGGTTTCCTGATGAACTGATTTGAAAGTGTCTGGAACTCAGGTTCGCATCCAGGGTGATACCGTCGGGCAGAGCGGTGGCATCAATCTTGAAGGTTGTAGCGTTAAGGAAATACTGTGCGGTTAGAAGTATAGTCCTGCCATTGAGGTAGCGGGAAAAGCTGATGCTACCGGTTCCATTGCCGAGGTCAGTGATGGCTTGAGTGAGCGTTCCAGGGCCGGAAGAGTCTTCATTCACCACCAGAAATCGGGTCAAACCTCCAGCACTGGGACCGCCCAGCTCATCCACATCGCTTTCCGTCAGAGCGCTGTCCCAATACGCGACGCTATTGCAGGAGAGGGCTGAGGAGCGGCCTTGGAAGTCGGCAAAAAGCAGCGTGCTGCCAAGCTGGGAGTATCGCCCGTCCAATGCCTGGCTCGTGTTTTCAAAGACCATGAAGCCATCAATGTAGCCACGCACGGTGAGCGGACCTCCTGCACCGTCATTGCCACAGGTGATGGTCAGCCGGGTCCACTTGCCGACCGCGACCTGCAGGACGGGATCGGTGATGGCATTGGTCAGGCCACTGAACTCGAGAGCGCCCGTGTTGCTGAGGTGGACATCCGCCGTGTCGGCATTCGTCGTCTCGGTCTGCAAGAGTGCCGTGAAAGCAGGCAGGGAGCTCAGCTTCACATCCATGACCACGCTCCATTGGTTCACCCGGCTCGCAGCTCCACCGCCATTGGCGATGAATGAGGTCGGCAGGGTAAGGTTTTGATTGGCTGCATTCAGAGCAGGCATCGCCAGCGCCCGGGCCGAGTGGGTGGCGATGGTCTCATCCGCATAGATGACCGTGAAATTCGTGGCAGCCATCGCCTCGCGCGATGAAAAGTCATTGTTCAGGGTATTGTTGTCGAACTGCCAAAGGCCGAACGGCTGTGGGAACTGAGCGATTGCCAGGGAGGTAGAAAGCAGCAGGAGTATGCTGGTGATGATGCACCGCGAGTAGATCTTCATGAGAGAGAGCAGGGTAAGCAGTTATCGAGCCTTGAGTGGAATAGCCTACGCACGCTGCCAGAGAACTGAGCCATCGAAAGCAACAATCCCGAGACGCTCGAAGAAGGCCATCTACCTATCCCGAAATGGGACCGGACGTTACCAACAATGTGCAAAGAAAGGGAAGGCCAGCCATGATTGGCCGAGCTATGCATGACCGAGGGGTGGGTCACCCCACGTCCCGTTTCACAAAGCGCCGCTGGTGCCAGATCAGCCAGAACAGAGACAGCAGGCCCCAGGTCCAGGCGGCATAGATGTGGTGGGAAACAGTGGTGGCGGGCACCCAGGCCGGGGTGGCGCGGGTGGTGGCGGCAAGGATGCCGAGGAATATGAGAAAGCGCACCCATTTGGATCTGGCAAAGAAACCCTCAAGATTACCACTGTGCCCAAAAAGGACGCGGCTGCCGACCACGAGCATGAGCATCCCAAAGCCGCCGATGTAAAGCAGGTGCTCGATGGAGATGTGTTGAACATAATGAAACGGGGCCAGCACGAGGCCGAGCCAGCCAAGGCCGAGTGCCCAGAACAGGCCCGTGGTGAGTGAACCGGCCTGTCGGGTCTTCCAACTCACCTCGATCAAGAGAAAAGCTGCGGCAGCGAGTGCGCGCTGAGTGCCGCCGAAAATGACCTGACCGAAGGCTTCGAGGAAGAAGCTGCTAACGATCAGGAGGGAAGCGATAATGGAGCGGATGAGCTTGGCCCGGCTCTGCGCGGCAGTTTTTGGATCGCCAAAATCTCCACCCAACATGCGGGGGAAAACAAAGGAGCCGATGCCGAGCACAGGCGGGAGCAGCAGGCCCTGATAGAGGAGCAGGTTTGCCAGCCGGAGGCGCTGCAGATCGAGCATCGTGGAAGGTAGGAGCAGCAGGAAAGCGCCCGCGATACCACAGGCCAGCCCCGTGAGTGCGAGCAGCATCTGCGGAGGTGGAGCTTCGCGGCGGAACCTTATTACGCGGATCATCAGGCAAAGCAGCAGGGAGGTGAGCAGAGCGAAAAAGAGTCCATCACCCCAGGCATGTTGCAGCCAAAGATGGCAGATGGCGGAAGCCTGATGCAGGGCGAGGAGCCAGAACAGTTCCAGAGGTATCAGCTTCGGAGCCGTGGCCATGCGCGGTCCGGCGGTACCGAGAAATCCGATGACGAACGCGCCGCCAAATGCCTCGATCATAAGGCGGGAGTGGACAATGTTTGGGTAGAAGCCAAGCTGCTGCGCATAAAACAGCGGCCAGAGGGACACCCCGATGATGCTCCAAACGGCACCGCTGGCGAAAAACACGCGATACGGCTCCGACGCGAGCCAGCGCAGGCCGTCCTTGGGAGGACCTTTGGCCTTGTGCTTCTTGTGTTTGCAGGCGGGGAACTGACTCATGAGTTGGCTTATCGATCAGGGCGCATGACCCGATGGATCAAGGAGCCGGACTAAATCACCATGCAACGCATATGAGATGCCTGACTCCGCCCCGAATGCGCCAGTGTGTGCGTGACTTGAGCGGTAAGCGTGGTCCGCCTACTTCCCAAATGCCACCAGTTCCTTTCCCGCGCCGTCCCACAGACGGAGGACGCTGTCCTCACCTCCGGCGATCACGGCGCTGCCATTCGGGAGGCTCGCGGCGGACTGCATGTAATCAGGTAAGTTCGCGATGCTGCGCACCTCGGCACCATCGTCGGTGACGATGCGGACTTTGTTGTCACCGGCGCTGGTCACGATCTGATTCGTGGCACCAATGAAGTGCAGCGAGGTCACTTCCTTCGTCCAGCCTTCGATCTTCTTCTTTCGCTCTCCGATGATCATGTCCCAGCTCGACACCACACCGTCCGCGCCTGCCGTGGCAAGCACGCGGCCATCACTGCGGAAGGCGATGCCCATGACATGATGCGTGTGCCCTTCAAAGATATTGAGCTGCTTCCCTGTGGTCACATCGCTGACTCGCGCGATCTTGTCGGCGGCACCGGATGCCAGACGTTTGCCGTCGGGGCTGAAGTCCAGGCACAGCACGGTATCGCTATGCTTTTCCTTCCAGCGCTGCATCACCTTCCCACTGGCCACATCAAAGAAAACGATGTCGCCGCTGCGTGACGGCTCGCCACTGCCAGTCGCCAGCGTTTTGCCATCTGGGCTGAAGCGCAGCGCATTCACACGATCCGCGAAGAGACCCTTTTCATCCAAGGCACGCTCCAAGGTCCATTTCGACGCGCCGCCAGTCGTCAGTGTGACCGACTTCACCGCCACGAAGCTGCCATCCGCAGCCGCGCTGACATGAGTGCTCGCCGCATTCGCACTTGATTCCTCGATCACCTGTCCAGTCGCCACCGCCCACACCCGCAGCGTTCCATCTTCGAGTAGTGCGGCCGCCCTTTGGGAATCTGGTGAAAGTGTCACCGCCAAGGGCTTCAACACCGCTTTGGCGTTTTGCAGCTTCAGCGCCGCCAGGTCAGCGGTAGCTTTGTCCTGGGCAGTTTTGGCCGCCGTGATGGCTGCATTCGCTGCTGCAATCATCTTGGCATTTGCAGCCTTCGAGGCTGTGATTCGCTTCACATCGTCCTCGGCGTCCTTCACATTGCTTTCTGCGGCGGAGACGGCGGCAAGCGCGGAGACCTCGGACATTTTCGCGGTGATCAGTTTGTCCTGCGCTGTTTTGAGTTCCTTCTCCACGGCAGCGTCTTTGTTGGCGGCCAGTTTGGCGTTCAATTCATCCACCGTTTTCTGTGCGGTCGCTTTCGCATCCGTCGTCGGCTTCACCAGCTTCTGCTTCTCAGGCACCAGCTTGCTCATTGTCGCGATGGCCTCCTTTGCCTTGCCGAGCAGAACATCGAGCGCTTTGTCCTGCGTCTCCATGCGCGCAATGTCGCTCTTTTGGAATGCCTGCTCCAGCGTCTGCGCGGCCACTGTCCATTCCAGTCCTGCAGTTCTCGTCTTGGCTGCCAATGTGCCGCGCAGCTCTGCCACGGGCTTCAAACTCGCAGTTTCAAATACACGTACCGATCCATCAGCAAAACCAGCCACAGCTGATTTGCCATCGGCAGACATGGCGCTGCTAAGGACGGCCGACTTCGCCGCATCGGCGATCTTTTTGACAAGCACGGCGTCCGCTGGCTTCGCCATCACGGGCTGCTGCGCGGTGCCTTTCTGCGGCTGGAGATGCCAAAGCTTCACCTCGCGAAAGCTTCCGCTCGCCAGACGTGTCCCGTCTGGACTGAAGGCCAGCGACTGCACCAGCGCCCGGTGAGCGTCCGTGATCTGCATGGCGAGCTGTCGCGTGGCCATGTCATAAATAAAAATGTCATTCGACCGACCGCAGGCCGCGTAGCGCCCGTCCTTCGTCATGGCCACCGTGTAGATCGGGTCCACGCTCGCCGAAATGCTCTTCAGAACGACTGCCCGCTCCTGCTGCGTCGAGCTTTTCGCCCCCTGGTCGATCCACTGCTTCAGGATCGCGATCTCCGCCGGAGTGAGATTCACCGCACCTGATTTATTGTTCGGCGGCGGCATCTCCATGTCCTGCGTATGCAGTGAAGCCGCCACGATGAGGCTCTCAGCACTTTTCCCCGGTATGATCGAAGGCCCGGCCTCGCCGCCTTTGATCATCAGCTCCGGTGTCTCCATGTTCAGGTCTGCCTTCGTTGTGGTCTTGTTGTGACACGAGATGCAGTTCGCCTTCAGAAAGGGATATACGTCTTTGTAGAAGTCGAGATCGGCGGCGATGGCTGACGACGAACATAAAACAGCGAATAATGAGGTCGTTTTCATCAATTGCTGGCGTTCGTTGGTTCAGCGGCCTTCACGCTCACGCGAATCGGCTGTGAAATGAGAATCTCGACCGTGTCCTTGGGATCGGCTGCGGCAGTGGCGGACTTCATTTTGCTTGCCGCAGCGGTCATGGCAGCTTCCGCCTGCTTCTGCTTCTCGGCGGCTTTCTTCGCGGCTTCGGCATCGGTGGAGGCGAGTTTTTTCGCTTCGGCGGCTGCCGTGGCGAGCAGTTGCTCGGCTTTCTTTTGCTCGGCTTCAGCCAGCGGCACGGCGGCGGGATTGTAGCGGTATTTGCAGATACCGAGGCTCTGGAGCGCGAAGGTGTAGTCACCCGGCGCGATCTTCAGGGCGGCCAGATCCAGCGCGAGTTCGTGTGTGGCGGCTTTCAGCGGAATGTCGAACTCTTTGATGGCGCTGAAGCCTTCGCCATAGGCTTTTACTTTGATCGAGGTGCCGTTGAACTCGTTTCGCCAGGTGAGTTTGAGCGGGATCTTCAGCGTCTCGCCTGCCTTGGCCTCGAAGACCTTGTTTTCAGAAAGTGCGATGGTCAACGGTGCTTGCTCAGAATCAGTAACTGAAACGGGAATGTCGGCCATGAGACGTGGGGCAGGGATCTCGCCCTTCGCGTCTTTCACAGACCATTCCATGCTGGCGACTCGCACCGGGCGCATGACCTCTTTGCCTCCGATGACGGCCTTGCCAGTGATTTTCGCCAGCGAGAATCCACGCGGGGCTTTCTCATCAGCGGTGATGATCAGATGACCGTAGCTCTTGCCTTTGGCAATCCTCAAACCAGCGGCGCTGACGCCCGGAGGCAGATTTTCCATGCTGATCTCGATCTCGCCATCGAAGCCATCACGACGCTGCACGACGACTTCAAAGGCTCGTGCATCGCCCTGGCGCAGCGCCATTGGTTTGGAAAGCGAGGCGCGGTCGCCATTACGCAGCGTCATGTGAACGGCCCACGCGGCGAGGGAGAAATCCGGCGCAGCCTGGCGGACGATGAGCCGATAGATGTTGTTCGCGTCCGTGCGGGTGCCACCGAAGAGGTCGCGCACCTGGATGCGATAGGTGCCATCTTCCTTAACATCGAACTTGCCCATCACGTCGGGCGAACCTGCATCGTAGGGCGGGCCGTCGTAACTGTAACCATTGCTCGTGACCTTCATCGGCGGCGCGATGTCATACAGCTCGGCCACATCGATGTATTTGCCATCCTTAATCTGCTGCACCAGCACAAAGGGATCGGTGTTCAGCCCGAGACGCTCACTGGCGACCTCCACCCACCATGTCTCACCTTTTTTGGCGGTGAACTCGAAGGTATCAACATCCGCTGCAGGAAAAAAGGCCCCCGCGAAGTCGCATGGCAGTGTGATCTTTTGCGCGTCCTTGTTGTTCGGTTCGACTTCCTTTGAGGCAGTCGTCGCAGAGAGTCCGACTGGCGGCCAGGACATTGAACTGACGGTCGCGGTTTGAGGTTGTGGCAGGGCAGGGGAGTTTTGCAATGCGAGGCGGTAGAAGTAGCGCTCGCCACCCTGGTAGGTGAGGTCGCTCACCTTGATGAGATAGGTGCCATCGGCTGGTGGTGTGAAGTCGATGACACCGCCCGTGCGGTTCACTTTGAGATCCGCGCCCTTGCTATCGGCGAGGATGACTACGGGCGTAAGCCGTGAGTCAATGCCCACCGCCGCACAGTCGATGGCGACTGCCTGCGCCTTCACTGCCTGGAAGGAATAAAAGTCCACCGCACGCTTCGTCATCGTGGCATTGCAGATCGTGCCGACTGGCAGCGCGAGTGCCGTCTCCACACTGTTGTTTGGTTTTGTGCGCACGACTTCCGGCAGCTTGTTCACTGAAAACGCCCGCGCTGATGACACCCCCAGTCGTGAAATAACCCGCGCATCATAGACACCTACCGGAGTGTCTGGTGCTATGCTCAGGGTGAATTTGTTCACCGCGCCCTCGACTGGCTTTGCCGTGATCTTCGGCGTGGAGAAAGTCAACTCGGTCACGTCCTCCAGATTTTCACCCGTGATTGTGACATCGACGCTCTGCCCCGCCTGCCCCCCCATGGGCATGACTGTGAGCAGACGCGGCAGAGGCAGCGTGACCTGCTGGGCGAGCACGGTGGTGGAGATGAGGGCGATGAGCCAAAAAATACGCGAGGTCATGACCGCAAACCTACGCAGCCAACACGCCATTCTGTTCAGCTATTCCGGCCAACCCATGGGTCATGGACCTCACACTCCTCCCATATGCATCAGGAAACCTCACGCCGAGATCACAAAGCATGTCCGGTTTTCGCTCGCCAGACGGGATGCACCCGCCCACACTCCGCGCACTTTTCCCCCAACATCACCCGCATGAAACGCTACGCCCGCGGCAGCGACTACGGCACGAACTCCTGCCGCTCCCGCCTCAACGACCACGACAACGGCGCAGAAGTCGGCTCCACCGTCTGCAAT
>CAYMHJ010000051.1:0-26163 GCA_964390165.1 uncultured Prosthecobacter sp.
TGAGCATTTCATAAAAGACGACGCCGAGGGCGTAGATGTCCGCGCGGTGGTCCACCTGGTCGGGATGCTCCCACTGCTCCGGGGCCATGTAGTGCGGTGTGCCCATGGCGGTGCCGGTCTGCGTGAGGCCCGTCATGAGCGCCTCCTCCTTGCCGGTGATCATCTTCGCGAGGCCAAAGTCGGCAATCTTCACGACGCCTCGCTTGTCGATGAGGATGTTCGCGGGCTTGATATCCCGGTGGGTGATGCCCTGGTCGTGGGCGTATTGCAGCGCCTCGCAGATCTGCGGAACGATGGCGAGCGCCTGCGCGGGTTTCAGCTCCTTCGATTTGATGAGCTGGCCGAGGTCCGTGCCATCCATATACTCCATGAGAAAGTAAAAGAGCGGCTCCGCGCCGGTGCGCTGCGGCCCCAGTTCACCGAAGTCGTAGAGGATGACGATGTGCGGGTGGCTGAGCCGGGCGAGCACCTGCGCCTCACGCTCGAACCGCAGGGCGAAGTCGGCCTCATGCCCCGGTGCGGCCACCATGATCTTCAGGGCGATGAGGCGGTTCAGGCGCGGCTGGCGCGCCTTATAAACTGCGCCCATGCCGCCCGCGCCGAGCACGTCCAGGATCTCCAGATCGGGGAAGATGCGGCGCAGCATCTCCAGCGACGGCACACCACCGGGCCGGAGGATCTGGGAAGGCGTGGGCGCAGGCACAGCAATCGTTTTGTCCCCCTCAGCCTCCTCCACAGCAGCCACTGGAGTGGCGCTGGCGAGCATGCATTTCGGGCAGAAGCCCTCCGGGAAGCTGGCCGGGATGGCTGTGGCACAGGTCGGGCAGGTGCGGGCTGGAGAGTCAGGCATCGTGAGCAGGAATGAGGGTTTCTACCAAACCAGTGCGTCATTCGCACGGAAATGTTACCGGGGGAATGCTTCTCATTCTGCGCCGCACCTGATAAAAGAACTTATTTGTTCGGTAACATCCCGCCCGGAAAAGCACAGATAGCCATACCATGAAAGCACGCCCTCTTTTGCCCACCCTGATTCTTTCCGCCGCCTGGAGCTTGCTGCCTGCGATGTTGGCCGCTCAGCAGATCTCCGTGGCCGATGTGGTCGTGGCGGAGGGGGATGGGCAGGCGGTTTTCACCCTCACTCTCTCCCAGGCTGTCCCTGCTCCGGTGACGGTGAACTATGCCACGGCGAATTTCACGGCGACAGCTCCCGCGGACTACACCGCCACCAGCGGCCTGGCGACCTTCCCGGCCAATGTGCTGACGCAGACGGTCTCCGTACCCATCATCAATGACAGCGAGGGAGAGCTGGTTGAGACCTTCCGGCTGAACCTGAACAACGTCAGCGCCAATGCCACCATCTCAGATTCCTTCGCAGTCGGAACCATCTTGGAAAGTGACATCACCGCCCTAGCCTGGGATCCAGGCATCGCCGACTTCGGGACGCTGGTGCAGACCGGCACCGCCACCCCGGTGGGGCGGCATTATTTCAAAATCACCACGCAGACGACCCAGCGCGGCGGCTAGCGCACCGCGCTGCAGGTCACGGCAGGGGAGGCGAACCTCCATGCCCGTAAAGACAGCCTGCCCACGCCGACCTCTGCCACCCGCGCCTCGGTCCGGACGGGATCGGACGGCTGGGTGATGAGCAGCGGGAGCTTCACCGCAGGGGATGTCTGGTATGTGCTTGTAGATGTCACCAGCCCCGCCACCTGGCGTCTCTATTCCGGCGACGTGTTTGTGCAGGACATGGGCACGCTGCAATACACCGACACGAACGGCAACAGCGCCTACACCATTGGCGAGCCGGTGCTGCCTTCTGGCAGCGGGACCGTGGCCATCGGGCCGGAGGGCATGCGCTTTTTCACCGGAGCCGCACCTTCCGGCACCCCGGCCTGGAGCCTGTGGCTGAATGGCAGTAACCGTGATCTTGCCGTACGTCAGGGGGCCGTGCCCTTTCATGAAAATGGCCCGCACGATCACGTCCAGCCCGGGGCGATGCTGCTGGTTCCGGATTACATCAATAGCAGCTTCACTCATTTTTTCAGCGTCGAGGGCACACCAGGGGAGACGGTCAATCTCGACTCCCGCATCCAGAGCGTCACGGACATCGCCTTCGAGTCCACCCAGGCAAATGTGAACGTCACTGCGGCGCCCTTCAGCGTGTATCGGGTGCAGGTTCCTATTGATCAGATCGCCTGGGACGTGGCCGTCACCGCTCTTTCTGGGAATCCAAACCTCTGCATCCGCCAGGATGTGGTGCCATCCGAGTGGTTCAATGACGCCATGTCCGAGGTGGGTGGCACCGCGACGGACAGCGTGACGCTGGTTCCCCCCACGCTGACCAATGGCACTTGGTTCATCACGGTCTATGGCACGGGCAGCCATCAGTTCACCCTGCGCAATGGCATTCCGGTCATCACACCGATGAACTATGTGGACACGAAGGTCAACGACCTGACCACCCGCGCGGGCTGGCGCTTCTACTCGGTGAGTGACATCCCTTCGCAACTCGGCTCGCTCGGCTGGCAGTTGGAACTGGCTAACCAAGTGCCCGGCACGGAGATCGCCATCCGCCGGAATGCCGTGCCGGGCCGCTGGCGCAATCACAATGACTTTGGACAGACATCGTATGGAGGCGGCTCGCATGTGGACAACTCCCGAACCACGGGTCTGCTGCAGATTCCGGGTCACGAGGCGGACATCTGGTATGTCGGCATCTACTGGCCATCTGCCCCGCTGGGGGCTTTCACCCTTCAAGCCACGGATCTTTCCCAAACGCCGGTGGCCTTCGCCGGTGGCAGCACCGCCGTCAGCGGGCACACGGTGGATGACTGGCGCTGGTTCCGTGTGGACGTGCCTGCAGGAGTGCTGGGCTGGGACTTGCGGCTGCGGGATGTGAGCGGTGGCACACCGCGGATGGTGGTGAGGCGGGATCTGCTGCCTGATTCGGTGGGCTCAACTCCCGGTTGGTTCGACGGAAGTTCGGTGACTTGGCCCAGCGGTTATCAGTGGACTCAGTCTGCTGACTGGACCGGGCGCTCTTCCTCAGTGGCCTACCATCGTTTTGTGGCGGCCATGGGCCGTCCACTGGAGCCGGGCACCTACTACGTCGGGGTTTACAACTATGCCGACTTTTACAACCAACAGCCCACCTCCTACACACTGGAAAGCCGCGGCATCGGTGCTGGGCAGTTTTACACAGTCACGGACCTGGCCTTTGCCGCAGGCAGCAGCGTCGCCATCAGCGGGTTGGAGCCGCGTGAGCCGCGCTACTTCAAGGTCACGGTGCCGGCCAACATGCGGAGCTGGGAGATCACGCTCGATCCCACCCTGGGCGAGATGATGCTGGTGGCGCGGCTACATCCCGGCCATTGGTGATGAAGACGGCACGCAGGGCGGCGGCGGTGACCTACAGACCACCGTGCAGAAGATGGGGGCCGAGCGTCACGTCATCCTGCCTGCTTACGACCAGGACTACCTTGAAGCGGGTGACTATTACCTTGCCGTCATCTCCGAAGGCCAGAACCCGCCTGACTCTTCCTCGACGGGCAGCGGACCGGTCAGCGGCACCCTGACGAGCCGGGGGCCGCTGGTGGTCACCGATCTGGGCGTGGCCAGCGAGGCGGGCGTGGGCGGGCCGGTGGTGCTGGTGGGCGGCCAACTCAAGGCCTTCCGCTTCAACGTGCCCGCCGGAACCAGCCAGCTCGAACTGCGCCTCAATGACCGCGTGGGCCAGCCTTTGATGACACTCAACGGCGGCCTGCGCCTGCCGGGCATCAGTTACAGTTACTACGGAGGGGAAGGCGGCGAAACGGACGAGTCAGACGGCGGCACTGGACTCATCTCCATCGCCAACCCCGCTCCCGGTGACTACAGCCTGATGGTGTATGCCAGGTTCTCCGGGAGCTACGATGATCCCGCCGATCCCGCCTCCGCCACCTTGCTGGTTAGACAAAAGCCGCATGTGCCGCTGAATTTCGATGTCGCCCTCAACGGCAGTGGCGGCAACCACACGGACAGCCGCCAGGTGGTCAATGGTGAGCGGACGGTGTACGAGGTGGCGATTCCAGCAGACTGGCAAGGACAGCCCCTGCCGGGCTGGATGCTCAATCTGGAGGTGACGCAGGGCAGCGCTTCGATGCGGGTTTTCAAAAACTGGCCGAGCACCTTGAACACGGAGATGGTGACCGTTTCCGGTCGCTGGGGCGTAATCGTCCCGCCCTGGCTGACGCCCGGCACCACCTGGCATGTGGAGGTGCTGGCCACCGGCTCCACCACCTACACCCTCGGCAGCCGGGTAGTGGCAGCGGAACGCGCTCCCTGGGTGATGCCCGTGGGATACAACCAGACCTTTGGAGACACTGGACTCACCCCTGGAGGGAGTCCGCTGCCGGGTGACCAGGGCACTGATCTGGGAGAGGGAGACTGGCATTTTTATGCCTTGGAGGTGCCATCTGGAAATGGCGGACTACTGCGCACCGAGCTGCAAGCCATCAGCGGCAACCCCGACCTCTACATCCGCGAGGATGGTGTGCCGACAAGCACCCACTACTCCAATGGCAACACTGGAAATTACTTGTCCCACCGCTCCCTCACCAGCTCCGGAACCGAGTACGGCAACTGGGTGCCAATTGACGGGCGCAGCGAGCACCAGCTCCGCACAGGACGCTGGTATGTGGGCGTGAAGGCGGCGGGAAGCTCCAATGTGCGCTACCGCCTAAAGCTCTCCACCGGCAGTGTGACCGATCTCAGCCTGAACCAGCCCACCCTGGCCAACCAGACGATGGCAGCAGGTGACTGGCGCATGTACCGCTTCACCGTGCCGGAAGACGCGCCGCTGAACTGGAACCTGACTTTCAGCCAGCAGATAGGGGACGTGATGATGTATGTGCGTGACACGGTGCCGCCTGGCAACAGCGACAGCATATCTTCTTCATACATCCGCGCTGCCTCCAGCGACTCCAAGAATCAGGGGCCGTATGCGAACAGTGGCTACGATGCCGCCGGCACCTACGGCTTCCCGCTTCCTCCGCTGCGGCCTGGCCACACCTACTATGCCGGCTTCCGCGCCGTGAGTGACGCGGTCTTCTCCGTCTCATCCGCCACCAGCGGTGGCACGCTGGGCACGCTGCCGGATCTCGACTACTACACGGGCACGATCAACACCAGCGTGCCTGCGGGCGGCTCTGTGCTTTACCGTATTCCGGTGCCGCCGGAAGCGACCCGCATGAAGTGGACTGCCACACACCCCACAAGCGTGCAAATGCGTCTGGAACAGGGAACCCTGCCCGGCACCACGGGAAGCCAGCACTGGACCAGTGGCAGCAGCGCCAATGTAAGCTTTAACCAATCCTTGATCAACTCCAGCTGGCCCTGGCTGGCAAGCCGGAACTACTACCTTCGGGTGCAAAACAATTCAGCCTCGCCCCAGAACGTGGTGCTGACCATGAACGGCAAAAATACCGCGACCGAGGATGAGGACACGGACGGCCTGCCGGATGCCTGGGAGCGCCAATACTTTGGCAGCACCACCCACAACGGCACCAGCGATCCCGATGGTGATGGCGTGACCAATGCCGTGGAGCTGGCGGATGGCACCAACCCGAATGACGTGAACTCCGCGAAGTACTTCCTCACCTTCAGCCCCTACAACGGCACGGCTGCCAAGGCACCTGACCAGCCGAAATATGACCGCGGCACCACCGTGACGCTGACCAACACTTCGACGGGCGGCCACACCTTCCTCGGATGGCAGCGTGTGGGCAGTTATGCGGATGATTTTGTGGTCAGGATCACCGGCAGCGTCACGATCCCCGCCGATGGCACCTACACCTTTGGCACCAACGCGGCGGACGGATTGCGCCTGAAGATCAACGACGTCACGGTGATCACCGACAACACGACGCATTCCGTCAGCGACCGGTTTGGCGAGATCACTCTCACAGCGGGCAGCTATCCGCTGGTGCTGGAAGCATTTGAAAGAAGCAGCGGCGAGGCCCTGGAACTGTTCGCCGCGCCGGGCAGCCATGCTAGCTTCAACAGCAACTTCAAACTGCTGGGAGACACCGGCAATGGCGGCATGGTGGTCCAGACCACCTCTGAGGCGGCCACCGTGCCTGGACTGACCGTGCAGCAGATCATCGGCGTGGGCACGGGCAACATCACCAGCCTGACCCGCATGGACGAACTGCTGACGGGCACGCGGGCCAAACGTGCGGAAACCACCCTCATCGCACAAACCATCAACTTCATCGGCAGCGGCTCCAGCGAAGGGCGCTTCACGGGCAATGCCAACTTCCCGCTCCAGCAGCCTGAAGCCACCAACCCCCATGTGATCGGCATGTTCGGCGACTACACGATGGCCGCCATGAACACCCTGCCGCTGGCCGATGTGGTGGACGCACCCGAATTGGCCTTCACACAGGCTGGCGAGGCTCCGTGGCTGGGCGGTCTTTCCGCCTTGGCCCATGACGCGGTGGATCACGCAGTCAGCGGTCCCATCACCCACAGCCAGTCCAGCAGCTTCAGCACCACTGTGGTCGGCCCCGGCACGCTGACCTTCCGCTGGAAAGTCTCATCCGAAGCGACCAACGACCCGCTCCAGTTCCTCGTGAACGGTAGCGTCAACCAGCAAATCAGCGGTGAGCAAGCGTATGCCCTAGTGACCTACGCTGTGCCCGCTGGTGCACGAACCCTGACCTGGCGCTACACCAAGAACGCCACGGTGACCTCCGGCGAAGATCGCGGGTGGGTGGACCAGATCAACTTCAGCCCGGTGCGCTACACTCTGACCGTCAACGCTAGTGGAGGCACTGTGGATGTCAGCCCGCAGCAGGCAGACTACGCGGCAGGAACCGTCGTGACACTCACCGCCGTACCCGCTGGAGACAACTCGTTCCTCGGCTGGAGCGGCGCGGTCACCGGCAGCACCAATCCCACCACGGTCACCATGGATGCCAACAAGACTGTGACCGCATCCTTCGGCCTGGGTCTGCCTGCGGCCCTGGATACGCCGGGGCGCACCTACACTCAGGGAGGCAACGGCAACTGGTCCGGCCAGACCAGCACCACCCACGACACGGTGGATGCCGCCCAGAGCGGAGCCATCGGTCACAATCAGGAGACGTGGTTTGAAACCTCCGTCACGGGGCCGGGAGACGTGAGCTTCTGGTGGAAGGTATCTTCGGAGTCTGGCTTCGATTATTTGGAGTTTTACATCAATGGCGTGCTGCAATCTGGGCGCATCAGCGGAGAGGTGGACTGGCAGCAGGAAACTTATACGCTGGCGGCAGGCAGCCACACCCTGCGCTGGCGCTACATGAAAGATGGTTCGGTCGTTTCAGGTTTAGATGCAGGCTGGGTGGATGAAGTTGTTTGGACTCCCGCCGGCGGAAGCTTTGCCTCGTGGCAGTCCACCCATTTCAGCCCTGCCCAGCTCGCTGATCCGCTTATCAGCGGCCCTACTGCCACACCGCACAACGACGGTGTGCCCAACCTGCTGAAGTATGCCTTCAACATGAATGGTGGAGGACCTGACGTGCATGTCATGGTCTCAGGCGGACCTTCGGGCCTGCCGGAGGTCTCCTTCCCGCTCGGCATCATCCGCATCGAGTTTGTCCGCCGTATCGGCAGCGGGCTGATTTACACTCCCAGGATGAGCGCCACACTAGCTCCCGGCTCATGGGTGCCCTTCACTATCACACCATTCGTCAGACCCATCGACACCACTTGGGAGCAGGTGATCTATGAGCAGCCTTATGACCCGCTCTTCTACCCCCAGTGCTTCGGCGTCGTGGAAGTCACGCTGCCATGATCCAAGCGCTCTCACCATTCCGTGGCAGGTGATGTCCACCCTCACCGGCTAGGCTGGCGTCAGCATCGCCACCTTCACCGATCCTGAAGCCACCATCCAGCCGTCCCGCTTTTACAAGATCGAGCGTGTGGGGGATTGAGGCTTTCTTTCCGAAGGGAAAGCCCCCCGAAGCCCTCCTCAGCGGCATCTTGGATCCTAATCGCATGTTCGAAGCCCGCTGGAACGGCTATTCCATCAAAACCAAGGACGGACGCAGCCTCAGCGTTCCCATTCAGAGCGAAACGCCTGACGCTGTTGTGCTGGCGATGATGGGCGGAGCCAAAGAGACGATTTCACGTTCAGCGATCAAAAAGATGAAATCCCTCGACCGCACCCTCATGCCGGATGGTCTCGAAGCCGCCATCACGAAGGAGCAGATGGGTGACCTGCTGGCGTTTTTGCTCGGGAAGTGAAGTGGTATGCCGACGAGTCGTCGGCTTTGCTTGAATGGCGACCACTGGTCGCCGTTCCATCGCTAGCCTCGGGCTTTTGTATTGTCTTGGCAGGCAAGGGTGGCGTAAACGTCGTTCGATGAGTCTTGCCTCCAAGTCGTTCCACCTCCTGCACTTTTTACTGGCTGCCGTGCTGCCGGGGACGGTTTGCATGGGCTGGGAGAGCACGCTGTATGGGCCGGGCTGGCAGGCGACTCCGGCGCTTTCATTTGAGACGGACAAGATCGTGCAGGACTTTTCATTCGCGGGATACCGTCGCGGAGAGGTGCCGCTGCCGGTTACGCCTCCGGGGCTGACTTATGATGTGGTCACGGGGCATGGCGCTGACCCGACGGGCGTGGTGGACAGCACGGTGGCGATTCAAAATGCGATCAATGCCGCAGCGGCAGCAGGGGGCGGCATCGTGTGGCTGCCTGCGGGGATCTACAAAATCAGTCCGCAGGGAGCGAATGCCTACTGCCTGCAAATCGCATCCAGCGGCGTGGTGCTGCGTGGCGCGGGCACGGGGCAGACCTTTCTGCTGAACACGGAGACGGTGATGCGGAACAAGAACATCCTCAACATCACTGGGCCTTCTGCTGCGGCCTGGACGACGGCGCAGACACCCACGACGAACATGACCACGGACCTGCCTGGACCGGTGACGCAACTGCCTGTGGTGAGCGTGGCGGGCTTTGCCGTGGGGGATCACATCGTCGTGCGGGCTGATCCTGGCGATGCCTGGGCTACTGAGCATCTGGAGGACGGCTGGGTGGGCTACGCAGCGGGGAGTTTTGGCCGCCTGCTGTACCTGCGCCAGATCACGGCGCTGGATGCGGTGAACAACGTCATCACCATCGACATCCCCACGCGCTACACTTTGAAGACACGGGACACGGCGCGGGTTTATAAAAAGACGACGCTGATCACCGAGGTGGGGCTGGAGGGCTTCTCCATCGGCAATGTGCAGCATCCGGGCACCTCCGGCTGGGGTGAAAATGATTACACTACAGAGGGCACCTCTGCCTACGATGTGAACAACAGCTACGCCATCCGTATGAGCCGGGTGAGGGATGGCTGGATCAAAAACGTGAGCACCTATCAGCCTGCGGGCAACACCACGACGACCCACCTTTTGGACAATGGCATCCTGCTCACGGAATGCGCCCGCGTGACGCTGAAGAACTGCTACTTCCGCAGGCCGCAGTATGGCGGCGGCGGTGGCGCGGGCTACATGTATCGCCTCCAGAACAGCGGCGACTGCCTGGTGCGGGACAGCACGGCGGAGTTCTGCCGGCATGGGTTTGTCTTCTCCCACATGGGCAGCAGCGGTAATGTGCTGCACGCCTGCCTGGACAAGACGAGCGGCAAGCAGACGGGCAACACCGGCAATCAAAACACCTCCGGCAAGGGCAGCGACCATCACATGCACTTCAGTCACTCGAATCTGGTGGATGCCTGCACGGCGGACGCGAGTTGGTTTGAGGCGCGTTACCGGCCCTTTGGTTCGGCTCCGCTGCACAATCTCACGGCGGCGCACACCGTCTTCTGGAACACAGAGGGCAAAGGCACGGCGGCCAGCTACGTGGTGCATTCCCAGCAGAGCCGCTACGGCTATGTCATCGGCACACGCGGCACGCTGACGGCGGTGAACACCGGCGGCACCTCGACGACCAAGACCGCTCCCGTGGATCATGTGGAGGGCACGGCGCTGGGGGACACGCTGACGCCTTTCTCCCTTTTCCGCGAGCAACGCCGCCGCAGGCTGGGCCTGCCAACCGTGGATGCGGTGGCGGACACGCAGGTGCTTTTCCCGCAAAATTCGTCCTTGGTGACACCGCAGGTTTGGTTCGGCGATTCCACGACAGTGCCGCCTGACGCGGCCTTCACCTGGATGCATTCCAGCGGTCCTGGAGAGGCCGATCTACAAAGCGCGGGCGGGTTTGCCGTGAATGCTGCTTTTCTCATGCCCGGCACACACACGCTCGCGTTCACGGTGAGTCGTCACGGCAGCTCGGAAGAAGACTGGTCGGCCAGCGCACCTGCCACCGTGCGTGTGCTGCCCCCGGGAACCTTGCAGACGGAGTTGCTGCCGGTTGCAGATGCCTATGTGCAGCTCGGCACGCCGGACACGAACTACAACAGCACTGGACTGTGGATCAAATACGCGGGCAGCAGCAGCACGGTGAACCGGGAAACCTACATGCGCTTTGACCTCTCCAGTCTCACTGGCCGGACGGTGCAGAGCGCGGAACTGCACCTCTCCGCTACGGATCCGGACACCAGTGCCACCGCACAGACTCACTTCGTGGCAAACGATGCTTGGAGCGAGACCGGCCTCACCTGGAACACACGCCCCGCGGCCTCGACTTTGCTGCAGACCTGGCCGCTCGCCATGGACTACACGCAGCGGCTCGACCTGACCACCAGCACTGCTGCCGAGGCAGCCGGGGATGGACTGCTCTCCATGAAACATTCCATACTAAGCCAAAGCAACTCGGCCACTGTCTTCAAATACGTCTCGCGCGAACATGCCAACGCCTCCCTCCGTCCGCGCCTGCGTGTGCTGCACAGCGAGGTCTGGCCCACCTTCGCCGCATGGATCGCCAGCTACCCCGGCGTCCCTACTGACAAACGGGGTCCCGATGACGATCCCGATGGCGACGGCCTGAAAAATCTGGAGGAATACGCGCGCCGCACCCTGCCGCACGCCGCGCAGCCCCTCCCGCCCTCCCTGCTGGCCCGGCACGACATCGGAGGCACCTTAATGCTGAGCCTGCCCGCTGGAGCCACACTGCCACCCGGTGTCTATCCCGTGCTGGAGCACAATGCCGCGCTATCTCCCGGCGGCTGGCAGGCGATACCGCGTGCGGTGCTCACGTTTGATGGTTCGGATCTTCTCTTCACGCCTCCGGCCAGTTTGTCCGCATCTGACACTGGTTTTTTCCGTCTGCGGCTCGAACTGGTGGCGGATTGATTCACCGGCCCCGGCCCTGATTTCCTCCGGATTCACCCCGCCCTTGCCAAACCGGCAAAGTCGCCTAGCCTGCACGCCCTTTTTCCCCGGACGTGTGTGAGCTGTCCGGGCGGAATCCCCCCTGAAACCCCCGACCTGTCTTTCATCATGACCATCAACGTCGAACACCAGCCTAACTGCCGCGCCGTCGCCCATATCCGGGTGCCGGGTGAAGAAGTCGCGAAGCAGCGCAAAAGCATCGTGGCCTACTACGCCCAGAATGTCCGCCTCCCCGGCTTCCGCCCTGGCAAAGTCCCCGCCGCCGCCATCGAAAAGCGCCACGGCGCCGACATCCAGTCCGAACTCGAGCGTCAGCTCATCAGCGATGGTCTCCGCGAGGCCGTGAAGCGCGAGGGCCTCGATGTCCTCTCCGTCCTCGGCGTCAATGACCGCATCACGCACGACACGGACAAGAGCTTCTCCTTCAGCGCCGAGCTCAGCCTCACGCCGAAGTTTGAGCTGCCTGAATACACAGGCATCCCCGTCAAACTCGCCCGCATCGAAGTCACGGATGCCGACATCGACCATGACCTGCTCCACCTGCGCGAGCGCTACGCCAGCTTTGAAGACGTGGACCGCGCCGCCGCCAATGGCGACTGCGTGGTGCTCGGCTACACAGGCAGCCTCGACGGCCAGCCTCTCGCCGAAGCCATGCCCGACGCGCCGAACCACCTCCACGGCATCGAAGAGAACTGGTTCCTGCTCGACGAAGAAGAGGATTTCCTCCCCGGCTTCTACGCAGGACTCGTCGGCATCACCAAAGGTGAAGAGCGCACGCTGAATATTACCCTCCCCGAGGAATTCCCCTTTGAAGCCCTGCGCGGCAAGACCATCGCCCTCGCCACGAACTGCAAAGGCGTGAAAAACAAAGCCATCCCGGCCATCGACGCCGAGTTCATCAAAAAGATCGGCGGCGAAGACATGACTGAGGAAACTCTGCGCGGTGAAGTGAAGGAAGCTATCCGCCGCCGCCGCGAGCAGAACCGCGAGAATGACAAGGCCAACCAAGTCATCGGCCACATCGTCGAGAAGCTCGAGTTCGACCTCCCGCAGGAAGTCGTGAACCGCGAAGCTCAGCGCCGCACCAATGACATCGCCAACCGCGCCATGCAGCAGGGAGTGCCGCAGGACGTTCTTCTGAAGCAGCAGGACGAGATTCTCAGCAGCGCCACCCAGCAGGCGCGCAACAGCGTGAAGGTCAGCTTCATCCTCGGAGAGATCGCCAAGAAAGAAGGCATCATCGCCACAGATCAACAGCTCATGATGGCCCTGGCAAACATCGCCGCCCGCCAAAAGAAGCCGGTGAAGAAGTTCATCCAGGAAGCCCAGAAAAACGGCATGATCGACGGAGTCCGCGAAGACCTCATCCTCGAAAACGCTCTCCAGTTCCTCAAGGACAACGCACAGGTCGAAGAGACCGAGCCCGAGGCTGAACATTGCGATACACACTCGCCAAAGGAGGCGTAAACAGGGCCGCAGCACCAGACAAATCAACCCACTGGAAGGGGCCGGAGACGGCCCCTTTTTTCGTGTCTCAGAAGCAGATGCATTTGCATGACTGCTCAGCTTTCAGCCAACCAGAGCGCAGCTAGAAGACACATAGCACGAAGAGTCCAGCCGAGGGTGCGAATCCAATTCGTGTAGGCCAAGCGGCGGATGGTTTCCAGGTGGAAGCCATTCGTTAGTTTGTCGTGAAGTCGCACCTGATAGATGATGGTGGATGCCCAGATGGCGAGTAGAGGAACGAGGCTGATGACGAAGAGGAGCGACCTTTCTCCAAGAAACAGCAGCAGTCCCGCGCTGCCCGACTCAGCCAAGATCAAGGGCCCGGCCACCCAGGTGATGAGCCACATGTGGCGGGCATGATAGGTGACGAAGCTGTCATCGCCAACCTGCTCGAAGAGCGGGTAATGCACGATCTGGATCGTCCAGATCAGCCCGGCGAGCGCCCAGGTGATGGCGGCATGGAGGAGAAGGAGTTCGTGCGTCATGACTTCGCGGATGAGGGATGCTTTCCACGACGACAGGCATCGCTGCAAAAGCGAACTTGATCCCAGTCGCGCGCCCATTTCTTCCTCCAGGCAAAGGGGCGGCCACAGGCGACGCAGATTTTCTCCGGCAGGTGCTGCTTCTTCACGCCCTTCATAACAACGTCAATTGAGCGGGTGGAAACTGCAGCCCAAGCCAGCGCGAGGTCTTTTCCCAAAAGGGAAAGAAGCCCGACTTCGCCGCAGGAAACATCTGCGCATCCCAGGGGCGGCGCACGAGATGCAGCGGCACATTCACGCTATCCAAGACGCGACGAATCGAAGGAAGCGCATCCGCCACCGGCCCGACATTCGGAACCATGGCGATCACGGCATTCAGCTTTTCGCTTTCCACCCAGGCTTTGATTCCGTCGGCAGTGGATGGCGTGTCGCTGAGTGATGTCGTGCAATCAAAGTGTGTCCCAGCTCGCGTCAGGCCATCTCGCAAAGCGGTGTGGATCGACTGAATGCGCCGCTCGCTCAAACCATATTGCGCGTAGGTTTTAGCACTCGTGAAGGCCGCCACTGAAGCCGGTCGCAACACAGCTAGCGGACTGTTTTCCAGGCACAGATCATCCGCATGAATCCAGATGCCGATGCGGCCTGAGGGTTGCGACAAAGCCGTCGGCAACTCCGGCAAACCATGTCGAGTCAGGTCCGCATGATCAGCGGCGATCGTGGGCGTGACGCAGCCGTCTTCCAGCCGATCCAGGCCCGTGGTGTCGGTCAGCATGGATGTCTCACAGTAGCGCTCCAGATTGCTGCGGCGCACGAGGTAGGTCTTTCCGGCGGTCTGCAAACCCGCGACCCAGCGCCAGGAGAGAGTGTTGCTCGCGGGATCAGCATCCAGCAGGTGCTGGAAGAAGAACTCTGCGCCGAGTTCCCAGGGCAGACGCTCCGCATGAATCCAAAAACTGGCCCACCACATGCGCGCGTGATTGTGCAGGTAACCGGTCTCCCGCAGCTCACGCGCGAAGCGATCCATCACCGCCACGCCACTGCGGCCTTCGCTGACCTCTTGGGCTCGCGTGAGCACATCGTTGGGAAGGCTTGCACGCAGCTCATGCACCCTTTGTCGCCAGGATCGCCAGACCTGCGGTCGCATCTCCAGCCAGCCTTTCCAGTAGCTCCTCCAGCACACCTCCTGCACCCATTTTTCCGCCGCACGCAGCTCATGCCCCGCCAATGTTTCCCGCACGATCTCCTCAGGCGTGATGAGCCCGAAACGAATCGCCGGAGACAACCGGGAAACATCCGCGTGAGTCGTGGAGACAAAGTTCCGCCGTGCCCCATACTGCCTGACCTTCGGCAAAAACGCCCGCCATCGCTCAAGCGCGGCATCACGAGTCAGAGGAAAGGTTTCGGTCATCAGAAATCGAACGGCTGATGTGGTCATGCGGGCGCAGGGAAAAGCCGCGAGCCCGCCCGATCAGGGCGTGAAGAAATGCCGCCCTGTGTTACCCGCAGACGTCCCGTGATCCACCTCCCAATACACATCTTCCATGATGGCCGCCTTCGCGGGATAGGGGCTGGCTTTGGCAAACTCGGCCGCTTCTTTGGCTTCAGCCCGCGCTTCGATTCGGGTGGCACTTAGCTCTTCTTCATCGGCATCCTTTTCCTGAAGCAAATGCGCAGCCCAGAGCTTCACCGGATCGTGATTGAGCATCCGGTCCTCGACCTCCTGCTTGGAGCGGTATTTCAGCTTGTTCGCATCCGCGATGGTGAAGCCTTCGAAGCGATAGGTGGCGATCTCGATCACGCTTGGCCGGTGCTCATGACGGGCACGCTTGATCGCGGGCTGGAGCTTCGCGCGGAGTTCGTAGAGATCGTTTCCATCTGCCACATCCCAGTCGATGGCATAACCTGCAGCACGCTCAGCGAGGCAGCATTTCATGGCTGATGACCTCGCCACGGACGTGCCCATGGCGTAGCGGTTGTTTTCGATCAAGTAGATCACTGGCAGGCCGTAGAGCCCGGCGAGATTCAGCGCCTCGTGAAACGTGCCCTGATTCACCGAGCCATCGCCCAGATAGCAAAAGACCACGCCGGGGATGCCGCGATACTTGGTGCCAAAGGCCAGCCCGGCAGCCAGTGCCGTCTGAGTGGCCGCATACCCATGGCCGCCCCAGTGATGATGCTCCGGAGCGAAGAACCCGAAGAGACCGCCTTTTCCTTTCGCACAGCCCGTGGCCCTGCCGAACAGCTCGGCCATGCCCTGCTTCATGCTCATTCCCGCCACCAAGGCCGTCCCCATGCCACGCAGGCCGCCGATGGTATGATCCTGCGGCTCCATCATCGACCGCACCGCGACCGGAATAGATTCCTGCCCCCGCTGCACGATGAGAAACCCGCCCATGCGCCCAGCCTGATAATGCTGCAGCGCCACCTCCTCAAAAGCCCGGATGCGCATCATCTGGCGGTAAAAGTGCCGCCTTTCCTCAGCCGTCAGCGTCCGGTTGACCGGGTCGAGCGAGAAGTCTTTGGCTGTAGGCATGGCTAGTGTGCGGACGGCTCCACATGCTTCGGTGAAGAGAGTCCTTTTACAACCTCTTGCTCAGCTCCCTCTTGATGCTTGCGATCACCTTTCCTCCCAGCATTCCGTCCCGCGAGCTGCGAGACGTGCTTCTGTGCGAAGAGATCACTTCGCCAACCAGTTCACTTTGCCGCTTTCGCCGAGGTAGTTGGTGACTTTGGGTTTGCTGCTCATGAAGTAGCCGTAGCCGCCTTTGTTGGTGCCTTTTTGGAGAAGCACACCTTGCCAGACTGGCTTGGTGCCGTCGCTATGAGTGAAGGTGCCGGAGATGACGCCGGTGGCGAAGGTGGGCTTGAAGGTGAAGCTCTTGTCTGTGACCGGGGCTAGGGTAAGGACATTACCGGGGGTGAGGTTGACGAACTTGGTGACGGCGTTCGCAAGCAGCCCCTGGGTGAAGGTGAGGTTGGTGTTGCCAGTGGTCGGGTTCGTGTCGGCGAGGCCGGTGAGGACGGCTGCGGGCGGCGTGGAGTATTTGCATGCGAGCATGTCCATGAGGATGCCTTCATCCCAGCCAAAGGGATACCACTGCACGTTCTGGAACGGGCGGAACCAGAGCATGTTCATGGCGGTGGCATCGGTGTTCGTCTGGGTGTCATCCAAAGTGCCCTGAGCGGCGATGCAGCCTTTGTTTTTGTAGAGCTGCTGGAAGATGGGCCAGCGATTGGCCTGGGAGAGACTGGCGCTGAACGTCACTGGAGTGTCGTCGGCGAGTTTGCCGACCATGCTGACGAGGCCGCTGGCCTTCACGGTGAAGGTGAGGAAGCCATCACCCTGAGGGTAGTCTTTGGCGGTGAAACCGATGCCCTGGGAAGAGCGGGCCTTCAGGCGTGCAGTGTAGCTTTTCACATAGACGGCTGGCACGCTGGCGCTCTTGCCATCATAGGCGTGGCGGTCGGCGGTGATGTTGGATTCGGCTTCCTTGGCTCCGCGGAACCAGACGGCCAGAGTGCCGGTGATCTGCTTGGTGGCCCCAGTGAGGTCGGCCTTCAGAGCGAGGGTAAGGCCGGGCTTGCCTGCACGCGGCAGGATGAGACTGCTGGCACGGGTGGGGCCAAAGCGTGCCACGCCGGTGTTGTCACACTGTGCGGTGAAGGGTAGTGAGAGCCCGTCGATCTTCAGACTGCCGGTGAGGCTGCCTTTGCCGGTGAGCTTGGCGCTGAGATAACCCGTGGTGGCATGGGTGGCCACAGTGCCGCCGAGCGGCTGGGTGGCCGAGGGCATGACCAGACCCGAGAAGTCTCCGACGAGTGCGGCGGTGAAGGGATTGGTGATGAAGTTGGCCGTCAGCGTGAGGCCCGGCTGCATGAGGAAGGTCAGCTTTGGCAGCTCGGCGCTGGCGGTGGTGATGCCGGTGCCTGACATGTTGTTCACGGTCCAGCCATCGAAGACAAATCCGGGCTTCGGTGTGGCGGTGATGGTGTATTTTTTGCCAGTCTCCCGGGTGGAGGTGGGCACGTAGCCCGCATTCACACTGCCTGAATCCGCAGGGCCGCTAACGGCCACGGTAAGCGTGCGCAGATGGATGAACTTCCGGACCACGATGGCGGAAACATTTCCTTTGAAATCAAGAGCACGGACTGCGAGCTCATTGGCACCAGGAAGTGGCGTGAGATTCAGGCTGAAGCTCGTGTTCGTCGCTCCAGGGTTGGCGACCTGCACATCTTGGAAGGGGCCTTTGTTGCGGGAGAGCTGCACCTTCGCCACACCGATGTCATCTGTGACGGTGCCACTGAGAACGACGGGCACGGTGTCCACAATCGTCGCCGCTGTAGGTGCGGTGAGTGTGAGGGTGGGCTTCACCTTATCCGAGGCGGAGGTGGGTGGCAGGATGACGACTGTGGCCGTAGCTGTGGCACCGAAGGAAGCCCCGGCGCTGAGGTCTGCCAGCATCACTGTGAAAGCTCGGGCGTTGGTGGTGGCGGCATCAGCAGCGATGGGGATCATGACATGCTGTGAATCGACACCATGGATGAAGCTCACCGCCACATTGCTCTGCGCGGTGAAATGAGCCGGACTGGTAGCACTGCCGTCTGTGCTGCTGATCGTGCAGCTCACAGCACCTGCCAGACTATCCGCACGCTGGATCACAATGTCTGCCATGCCGGGGGAACTGCTGCTCACCACGGTAAAGACAGGGCTGGCAAAGGAAATCACCCCGGAGCCGGGTGCCTGGGCATTGATCTGATAGCTGCGGGTGGTCACACCATCTTCCGCCGTGATGGAGACAGTGATGAGATTGTTTCCGACTTGGATGGGTATGCTGCCACTGGCACTGCCGGAGGCCACCGTAACACCGTTGACTTGGATCACGGCTCCGACCTGGGCTTTGGTGGGCGTGACAGTGACTGAAGACGTGCCAAAAGGCAGGATCACGGTGTAATCTGTGGTTTCACTGGCAAAAGTCGGGCTGAGAGATCCTGCACTGGCGCTCAGAGCAGTGAGGCTGGCATTGGTGGAAGGTGGCTCAAACACAAACGCCGCCCCTTGATCACGTCCGGTGAGATCTGAAAATGGTGCACTGATCGCCAAGCGTGTGCCATCAATGGCAACAGCGCTGCCAAAAGAGTCGGAGGCCCCTGATGTCGGGTTCGCCAGCGTGACCACTGGAGTCGCGGGAGTGGCTCCGGCCAGATTATAGACATAGGCGCTGCCGGCATCATTGGCACCGGTATTGTCACTGGGAGCACTTACCAGCAGACGCTGATCTGACAGAGCCAGAGAACGCCCGAATTGGTCACCAGAGGCTGGGCCTGGATTATTCAAGGTCAAAACAGGTGTCGCCGGGGTGGCGCTGCCGAGGTCATAAACATAAGCGGAGCCTGCATCGCTTGCCCCAGGGTCATCTCCGTAAGCGCCGACCACCGCACGCGTCCCACGGATGGCCACAGCACCACCAAATACGTCACTCGCATCAGGTGAGGGGTTGTTCATTGTAACCACAGGCACCGTGGGAGTAGCGCTGCTCAGGTCGAAAACGTAGGCGATTCCTGCGTTGGAGGCTCCCGTGTCATTCAACCATGCTCCTACAATCAGCAGCGAGCCAGATATGTCCACAGACCTGCCGAAGTTATCACCAGCCGTGGAGTGGTTTAGTGTCTGCACGGGCACCGTCGGAGTACCCCCAACGAGGTCATAAACAAAAACGCTACCTGCGTCAGTGGCACCATTGTCATCGGCAAAAGCCCCCACAGCCAAACGTGCTCCCGAAAGGGCAAGCGAGAAGCCAAAATTGTCATTGGCTGCAGGTGATGGATTCAAAATGGTCATCACTGGCACCGTCGGCGTGGCACCAGCGAGGTCATAGACATAGACCGCACCAGCGGCTGAGGCCCCCGTGCTGTTTTGATAAGCGCCCACGACGAGACGTGTGCCTTCCAGGGCCAGGGATGCACCATAACGCATGGCGGTGGCCGGAGACGGTGGTGGAATGTAAAAGACCGGCACCTCTGGAGTGGCACTGCTGACGTCATACACCCTCACACTACCGGCGTTATCTCCATCAACATCATCCTCAGACGTTCCCACAGCCACCCAGGACCCCGAAACCGCCACTGACTGCCCAAATTGATTCGCCTCCGCATTTCCCGGATGCGAGATCGAAAACACCGGCAGCGTGGGTGTGAGAGAAGCAAGGTTGTAAAGGTATCCTGATCCCGAATTAGGAGCGGCTGCGTCATCGAACGAAGCGCATACGAGCACCTTGTCGCCAAATTGAGCCACGGAAGCGCCGAAGCGATCCTGGACAGCCGGAACAGGATTGAAGATGGATCTAACTGGAGTGGCAGGCGTGCCTCCGGTGAGATGATAGACATACGCAGCACCAGCAGCACTCGCACCTGTGGATTCCACGAACGCACCGACGACCAGTTGATCTCCATTTAAGGAGAGCGAGCTGCCAAAGGCTGCCTGTGATTTGGCCGTCGGATGGTTGATGCTCAGCACCAGAGTCGGCGGCATCCCTTTGCTGGCGGCTTCATAGACATAGGCACTACCCGAGGCTGATGCGTTGGTGCTGTCGTTATGTGCCCCCACCACCACACGACTGCCAGAAACAGCAACTGAAACCCCATAAAAATCTGAATCACCTGGCAGTGGATTGTTTAAAATCGCCAGAGGTGTAGCAGGCGTGGCAGAATCCAGATCATAGACATAGGCACTGCCAGCATTGGTGGCCCCCGCATCGTCAAACCAAGCGCCCACAACGGCGGTTGTGCCATCAATGGCGACGGCATACCCAAACTGATCCGAGGCTGCAGGTGCAGGATTCGAGAGCGTCACTGTAGGCACAGAAGGGGAACCACTGCCGAGGTCATAAACATAAGCTGAACCAGCATCCGTTGCACCCTCATCATCCTCATTCGCACCCACGATGAGACGATCACCCGACAGCGCCACGGACCAGCCGAAGGAGTCAAAACTCTGAGGAGCAGGGTTGTTAATCGTGAGGACTGGAACTGTCGGCGTCCCACCTGCCAGATCATACACATAAACGCGACCAGCACCAGACGCGCCAGTGTCGTTGCCATACGCCCCAACAACCAGTCGATTGCCCGACAAAGCCACTGAATGGCCAAATCGATCAAAAATGACAGGTGTTGGGTTGGCAATCGTCAACTCTAACACCCCCGTCGTGGCATTAAAAATCTTCACCACGCCTGAGTCTTGCGCACCCGTATCATCATTAGGCGCACCAAGAACCAAACGCGTGGCATCCATCGCACAACTATGTCCCATTTGACCTCCTGACTGCGGGTCCAGCGGAGCTGCGATAGTCTGACGCAGGATGTAGGGCGGGACCTGCGCCTGACTCAGCTCCAGGCTGAAAAACAAAACGGCGGCCAAAACAAGCCAGAATGAGATCTGGCAGCCGCTGAAGAATGGATGAATGTGTTTTCGCGTTTTCATGATGTGTGGTGACCCCTCATCATCCTGTCGTTTCAAAAACGCGGTATCGGACTTCCGGCCTAGGACTAAAGTCGGAGATGAAGCGTGAAAGAGGTTCCGCTCCGCCCCCCTTGCTGCACTGGCAAACGAGGCTACGGTTTCCGCCCCATGACCCACGCCGTACTCAGCCTCCTCAAAGAAAGCCATCACCCTATGCGCATCAACCTGATTGGGGTCGCGGGATCGGGGATGAGTGGGTTGGCGCTGCTGCTGCTGGCGCTGGGGCATAAGGTGAGCGGTTCTGACAAGGCGACGACGGTGGAAACGGACCGGCTGCAAAAGCTGGGGCTGCAATTCTTCCACGGGCACTCGGAGCGCGAGGTGGAGGACTGCGACATGGTGATCTACTCCAGCGCGATCAAGCCGGGCAATGTGGCCTATGAGGCGGCTTTCAAAGGCGGCATCCCGCTGGTGCGGCGCGCGGAGGCGCTGGCGGCGGTGATGGCGAACAAAAAGGGTGTCGTGGTCGGTGGCACGCACGGGAAGACGACGACTTCGGCGCTGACGGCCCATGTTTTACGCCAGGGCGGCCTGAAGCCGAGTCACTATGTGGGCGCGGAGATCCCGATTTTAGGCTCCAATGCGCACTGGGACACGGAGGGCGAGCTTTTCGTGGCAGAGGGGGATGAGAGCGATGGCACGCTGGTGAACTTCCATCCGCAGCATTCGATCATCCTGAACATCGAGCCTGAGCATCTGGATTTTTATGATGGCATTGAGGCGATCAAGAGGGTGTTTCGTCAGCTCCTGAGCCAGACGCCGGGGTATTGGGTGCATTGCGCGGAAGATCCGGTGGCGAGTGAGGTCTGCGGCGGCGTGGATAATTCGGTGAGCTATGGCTGGAGCCGCGAGCATGATTTCTCGGCGAACATTTTAGCGATGAAGCCGGATCACTCGGACTTCGAGGTGTATCACAAAGATCAGCTCCTCGGCGTGGCGACGCTGGGCATTCCGGGCAAGCACAATGTCTCGAATGCTCTCGCTGCGATTGCTTTGGCGACGAAGCTTGGAGTGGCATTTGAAAGCATCCAGCACGCGCTGAAGACCTTCCGCGGAGCACGTCGGAGATTCGAGATCCGGCACAGCGGCGAGCGCTTCACGGTGGTGGACGATTATGGGCATCATCCGAGCGAGATCGCGGCCACTTTGGCGACGGCGAAGGGTTTGCAGCCGAAGCGTATCGTCTGTGTCTTTCAGCCGCATCGCTACAGCCGCACGCAACTTTTGAAAAAGGAGTTCGGCGCGAGCTTCGATGATGTGGATGAGCTCTTCGTGACGGATGTCTATGCCGCGAGTGAGAAACCGCTACCAGGCGTAAGCGGGAACACCATCGTGGAGGAGGTGCGGGAGCATGACAAAGCACGCGGCGTGGTGCGTCCGGCGGCGAGCTTCCAGTTCACCCCGACGATGCTGATGTCTCGCGACAAGGTGGGCAACGCGCTGAGGCCGGGAGATTTGCTGATCACGCTCGGTGCAGGCAATGTGCATGAGGTCGGGCGCTGCATTGCGAAGGATCTGCCCGTGCTGGAGAAGCTCTGGGAGATCCTGGAGGCGAATGGCGGCGGCACAGCGAAGCTTTATGAGCCGATGAATCGCCACACGACCTTCCTGATCGGCGGCCCGGCGCAGTATTGGGTGGAGCCGCAGACAGTGGCGGGCTTTGCCGAGATCGTGACGCATCTGCGCAATGCCAGCGTGCCGATTCGCGTGATAGGTCGCGGCTCGAATTTGCTCGTCAAAGATGGCGGCATCCGCGGAGCGGTGATTCATCCGAGCAAGGGCGAGTTTGAAGAAGTGCGCGTGGTGGATGGGCAGCTCGTTTGCGGAGTCGGGGCGCGTTTGAAGAAGATCGCCAGCGCGGCACGGAATGCAGGGATCGGCGGCCTGGAATGGATGGAAGGCGTGCCGGGAAATCTCGGCGGAGCCATCCGCATGAATGCCGGCGCGATGGGCTTGGAGATGGCGGACAATCTCGTCAGCGTGCGTTTCATCGCGGCGGATGGCAGCATCCAGGAAAAGCCGCTGAGCGAGATCCAGCATCAGTATCGCAGCATCGCCGAGTTTGAAGAGCGCTACATCGTCGGTGCCGTGCTGAAGGGCAAGCCTGCCACGCTGGCGGAGATCGACGCCGGTTTGGAAGCCAGCCGCGTGAAGCGCCGGACCAGCCAGCCCATCGGAGCCAGCGCGGGCTGCATGTTTAAAAACCCGCAGCTTTGCGGTGCCGGAAAGCTCGTGGATGACCTGGGGCTGAAAGGCCGCCGCTCCGGCAAGGTCGTGGTGTCCGAGGTACACGGGAATTTCTTCGTCAACGAAGGCGGGGCCACGGCACGCGAGGTGCTGGACCTCGTGGCCGAGATCAAAGAAGTGGCCCAGCGCGAGCGCGGTGTGCAGCTCGAGATGGAAGTCAAGGTGATCGGCGAGGATCAGCCGCTGCCACTTTGAGGACTGAAACTTGGCCCACGCTGGAGGGTTTCAGGTTTCATGCTCCGCTTCCTCCCGCTGCTTTTCTTGATCTCCACGGCCTCTGCTGACTACGAGTCGGCGGCGAAGTATCTCGAGTCCACAAATGGCCACGCGATGCTGGTTTATGAAGACGGAAAACTCGCCTTCGAGCGCTATCTGAATGGTCACACGGCAGAGAAAGGTCATGTGCTGGCCAGCGGCACGAAGAGCTTCTCCGGCTTCATGGCCGTGGCAGCACAGGAGGATGGGCTTTTAAAACTAGATGAGAAGCTCAGTGACACGATCACCGAGTGGAAAGAGGACGCTCTGAAAAAAGACATCACCATCCGCCAGCTCCTCAGCCTGAGCAGCGGCATCGCGGGTGGGGAAAATGGTCAGGTGCCTAGCTTCAAGCAGGCACTCGCACAGGCGAAAGTCACGGGAGCACCAGGGAAGCGATTTCAATACGGACCGATCCCTTATCAAATCTTCGGTGAAGTGATGCGACGGAAACTCGCAGCAAGCGGCAAAGCCAAGGACCCGCTCGATTACCTCCAGCAGCGTCTCTTCACTCCGCTCGGCATGAAATATGAACTCTGGCGCGAGGACGCCGAAAAGATGCCCCACCTGCCCAGCGGGGCCTTTTTCACCGCACGGGAATGGGCCAAGTTCGGCCTGCTCGTGCTCCAAGGCGGTACCTGGGAAGGGAATCAGATCGTGAAGCCAGAATCGCTGGCAGAGTGCTTCAAACCCGCTCCGGCAAACCCGAGCTATGGCATGACTTTCTGGAAGGCGAAGCCCTCCGACCCGATCCCAGACCTCGTTATGGCCGCTGGGAAGGGAAAGCAGAAGCTCTTCATGATTCCCTCCCAGAAGCTGCTCATCGTCCAGTTCGCCGATGCCAAACCGAGCTACCGAGAGGAGAGGTTCCTGAGCTTGGCGCTCGGAGACGTAAAAGTAGGCAGCAAAGCCGTGGGCTCAGACGGTGGCACAGGTGTGGAAAATGGTATGGCCAGAGCCAGGGTGGAACAAAACTTCACGCTCCTGGACCAAGACGGTGATGGAAAGCTGACCCGTGAGGAAGCAGGCGCTTTTGCCGAGCACATTTTTCCGGCGGATATCAATAACGACGGTTTTTTAACCCGGCAAGAAGCGACGGCATTGGCTGAAAAGCAGGGCAAGCTCCGACAAAAATCTGATTTAAAAGGAAAAAAGTGAGATTCTTTCTTGCCAGAAAGCCTTCAAATTGGCTAACTCTACACGCTCTCATGAAAAATCGCTTCGCATTATTACTCCTCGCCACCGTCACGCTTAGCAGCGTAGCGCTCGCAGATATCCAGTCGCCTCCCGGCCACCACTACAACTGGAGCCGCAAGCTCAGCCGTGGCATTGGCAATCTCCTCTACGGTTTCTCTGAGCCGATCAATGTCTGGCAAAAAACCAACAGCTCTGATGGAGCTGTGGCTGCATTCTCGGACATTTTCATCGAAGGGCCGAAGCGAATGATCGTCCGCGCTGGCTATGGTGTCTATGAAGTGGCGACTTTCCCGGTGCCATCATGGAAGCTGACTTACCGTCCGCCTTACTACAAAAAGGAGAAGATCGATCCATGGTGGGGTTACACCGAGTTCGCCCCTCAGCCAGGCGCTCTTTCTGAGGTGTCCTACAGCCGCACGCAAGGCTGGTAATCACATCCCCCCACTGTTTTAATCAACAAAGCGCAGGTTCCAAAGACCTGCGCTTTTTTATTCCTGGTGAGGATTGGATGTCGTCCGCCTCTCTGTTCTCAGCCTTTGAAGATTACAAATTTCCGGCAGAGGAAATTCACCAGCACCGAGGTGAAGATAAAACCAAGCTGGGAAATGGTGGAGGGCAATCCCAGCCCCTCCGCCATCCAATGAACCACAAAGGCACCTGGAAAGAACCCGATGGCGCTGATGATCCAGAACAGAACCATCTCCATCCATTTGCTATGCCGTCCCGGCGTGAAGACGAAGGCAATGTTCAGCCAGTAAGCCACCAGAGTGCCAAAAGGCCAGGCGATAGCATTGTTCAAGACAAGATTGTGGCTTCGGAGTGCCTCAGAAATGACCTGGCCATCCACGAGCATCCCCTTCCCAGCAGGATAAAGCGTGAGTGACAGTGCAATCATGACGCCATTGTGAGTGACGGCCGCCGCCACGCCACACAGGCCATATTTCATAAACTGAAGCAGCGGATGAGCGTCCCGGCTGATGAGGGCACGCCAGATCGCTGGAAGGTCATTTTGGCAGATGAACCGCCAGGAGGCGGTGAGGAGAGAGAGCATCGCGGGCTGTGACACAACGCGAAACGTGCGCAAGCGTCTTTACCGCCTTTCGCGCGGACGAGTGCTCGGAGCCATGGCGCGTTACCGCTTGGTGGGGTTCACCAGTTGGAGTTTCCCTTCAAGGGTCTCGCTCGTGCAGGGTTTGATGGAGCATCCACCTGACCTCAAGCTCAATCATGAGCGTTCCACGATCACGGCTTCGACGGGATCGTCGTGCTGTCCTTCGGCGGATTGCGACCGATGAAGGGGTGCTGCTCCAGATCGAAGACCTGACCGCTGATGGGGCCGCATTCGTCGGCGAGAAGCCACGCAGCGCAGGCGGCGATCTCGTCGGGCCAGAGGATGCGGCCCGCAGGCGCATAAACTTTCGGCAGATCGGCATACCAATCCTCTTTGAGACCGTGCTCACGTTTGCGCTTGGCTTCGTTCTCGGTGAGCACCCAGCCGGGGTTGATCTGGTTCACACGCACTCCGTCCTCGCGCATGAGCGTGTCGCCCAGATTGCGCGTGAGGGTCATGAGAGCGCCTTTCGAAACCGAATACGGCATCAGATTTGGCTCGCCGCTCCACGCGTTGACACTGCCGATGTTGATGACGCTGCCGCGTGCTT
>CAYMHJ010000052.1:0-26121 GCA_964390165.1 uncultured Prosthecobacter sp.
GAGCCGCATGTGGCCGTCGTCTTCCACGGTGCAGGTGCCGCTGACGATCTCTCCCCCGAACAAAAGGCCAAAGAGCAGTACGACAGCTACATCAAGTATGGTCAGATGCTCGAAGCCATGCTGAAGCGCCTGGGCGCGAAGCTGGGCTGAGTTCTCCGGAACCCTCATCAAGGCGTGTCCCATGTCTGAAGTCACTGCCATCTCGAAGTTCGCCTGCCCCGGCTGCGGAGGAGAGGCGGTGTGGACACCCTCCAAGCACGCACTCGTTTGCCCCTACTGCGGCACCGAGTCGCCCGCTGAGCTGAAGGCGGATGGCTCCTTGATCGAAGAAAACGACCTCGTCGCCGCGCTACGTTCGCTTCCCGAAGATCAACGCGGCTGGGCGGCGGTGCGGAAGACCGTGCGCTGCCAGAGCTGCCAGGCCATCTCTGTCTTCAATGAGACCCGTGTGGCCCAGCGCTGTGACTTCTGCGGCTCGCCATCGCTCATCAACGTGGATGACATCCAGGCTCCGATCCGCCCCGGCAGTGTCATGCCTTTCAAGGTGGCCGAGACAAAAGTCCGCGAGGACATCCGCCGCTGGTATGGCAGCCACTTCTGGGCGCGCAGCGATGTCGGCGACAAGGCTCTCACCGACACCCTGCACGGGCTTTATCTGCCCTACTGGACCTTCGATGCCCATGCCGAATGCCCCTGGGAAGCCGAGGCCGGGCATCACTACTACACCACCGACAGCCAGGGCAAACGCCAGCGGCACACCCGCTGGGAGTATGCCAGCGGTCATATCAGCCACTCCTTTGATGACGTGCTCGTCCCTGCCTCAAAGGGTGTCCACCCGAAGCTGCTGGAGGAACTCCAGCCCTACCCCACGACCACAGATCTCGTCCCTTATGATCCGGGTTATCTCAGCGGCTGGGTCGTCGAGCAGTATCAGATCGACCTCATTCATGCCGCGCAGGATTCCCGTGATCGCATGGACTCCCGCCTGCGTGATGAATGTGGGCGTCAGGTGCCGGGGGACACGTATCGGAATCTCCAGATCAGTCCCCAGTTCAGCGATCAGACCTTCAAGCACACGCTGCTTCCTGTCTGGCTGCTGACCTACAACTACGGCAGCAAAACTTACCAAGTGGCCGTGAACGGCTCCACCGGCAAAATCACCGGTGAATACCCGCTGAGTTGGATCAAGATCGCCATCGCCATCATTCTCGGGCTGATCCTCCTTTTGATCCTGATGAACTTCGGCAGTCGCTGAAGTGACGCTGTGATTAGATTGGCGGAGAGGGTGGGATTCGAACCCACGGTGACCTTTCGGCCACGTCAGTTTTCAAGACTGAAGCCATAAACCACTCGACCACCTCTCCAGATGCGCTGCGGCTCGGGGTGACATAACGAAATCCGAGCCTTATGCCAACAGGAACTTTCATTGGTGCAAAAGCTCACGATAGACGCGAGAGGGGCGGTTCGTAACTGCGCGCCCCTTTTTCCATGCGTCTCCTTCTGCCCCTCTTCTCTCTCGCCGCGTGCTTCGCGGTCCATGCTGCCGATAAAAAAGAGCCGCTCATGTCCCCCGGCGGGGTCTATCGAGCCCATGACATGCAGCGGCCGCGCCCGCCAGTGATCACGCCGCCCGGCTTCAGCACCCAGGAGAAGGCGGGAGCTGCGCCGTCAGACGCCATCGTGTTATTTGA
This sequence comes from uncultured Prosthecobacter sp., assembly GCA_964390165.1. Taxonomy (GTDB): domain Bacteria; phylum Verrucomicrobiota; class Verrucomicrobiia; order Verrucomicrobiales; family Verrucomicrobiaceae; genus Prosthecobacter. The sequence goes on from CAYMHJ010000052.1 coordinate 1,692, forward strand.
TGGCAAAGACCTCGCGAAGTGGAAGGGCGATCCCAGGAAGGACACGCCACCTGGCGATGACAAACCGCGCTGGAAGGTGGAGAACGGCTACATGGAGATCACGCCGAAGGCGGGTGGCATCCGCACGCGGGAGAGCTTCCAGGGTGACTACCAGCTCCACATCGAGTGGCGCACACCGGATGTCGTGGTGGGAATTGGTCAGGGCCGGGGCAACAGCGGCGTCTTCATCGGCGGCTTCCCCGAGGTCCAGGTCCTGGACTCGCATGAAAACGACACCTATCCCGATGGCCAGGCCGCAGGGCTTTACAGCCAGTATCCGCCGATGGTGAATGCCAGCCGCAAGCCCGGTGAATGGCAGACCTATGACATCCTCTTTGAACGTGCTCACAAGGGTGGGAAGGCAAGGCTCACTGTGATCCACAACGGCGTCGTGGTGCATTACCTGCGTGAGTTTGACACCAAAGCCCAGGAGGGAGACATTGCGCTCCAGGATCATAACAACCCGGTGCGCTATCGGAACATCTGGCTGCGCCCCCTACGCGTCGATTCCGATGCCAAGGGCACGAAGCCCACGGCCGCAGCACCCGCTCCAAACCCAGCTCCAGCGGCGAAGATCATCCAGATCAAGACCATGACCGCGCAGATGAAGTATGACCAAAACGAGTTCACCGTGCGCCCTGGTGAACCGGTGAAGGTCGTCTTTGAAAATGGTGACGACCTGCCTCACAACATCGTCTTCTGCCAGCCCGGCACGGACACGGCCGCGATGGCCCTGAAGCAGATGGAGAAGCCCGAAGAAGCTCTGAAACGTAACTGGCTGCCCGACGATCCACGCATCTGGGTGCATTCAAAAATGCTCAATCCTCATGAAAAGGAGGAAATCACCTTCACCGCGCCGGAGAAGCCCGGTGACTACCCATTCGTCTGCACTTTCCCCGGTCACGCGCTGACGATGAACGGTAAAATGAAAGTCCTGCCGATGGGGCAGGGCCTGAAGGATCTGAGGTTCGCCCTCTACCTTGGCAAATGGGAGTCACTGCCAGACTTCACCAAGCTCAAGCCGCATCGCGAAGGTGTCGTGCCGGACAACCTCATCGACATCAAGCTCGACGACTACAAGAACGAGTTCGGTGTCGTTTTCACTGGCAAACTTAACGCCCCACGCAAGGGCAGTTACCGCTTTTACCTCACAGGAGACGATGGCGTGCGGATCAAGGTCGATGGCAAAACCGTCGTCGAATACGACGGCATCCATCCCGCCGGGGATATCAAGGAAGGCAGCGTTCAGCTCGAGCAGGGAGACCACGAACTGCGCTATGAATACTTCCAAGCAGGCGGCGAGATAGCCGTCTTCGCGGCCTGGAAAGGAGCAAACTTCGATGTGACGCCCCTTTCCAAATGGCAGCCAAAGGGCTGGGAAAAGGGAGCGAAGGTGAAACAGAAAAAGGACTTTGATCCCATCCCGCTCATCGTGAAGGACGAGCCCGTGCTCTACCGCAACTTCATCGCCGGCGCAGGTAATCGAGGCATTGGCGTAGGCTATCCCGGCGGTATCAACATCGCATGGAGTGCCGAGAGCATGAACCTCGCCCTCGTCTGGCGAGGCGCATTCATGGATGCGGCCATGCACTGGAACTCACGTGGAGGTGGCCACCAGAAGCCTCTCGGCTACGATGCCTTCCAGCCCACGGGCGAGGTCACACCTGCATTCCACGTCACTGAAAAACCCGAATCCGACTGGCCTGAATGGGACAAAACGAAGCGCTACGAGGGCTTTGAATGGAAAGGCTCCACGCTCGATGCCAAACGCAATCCCACTTTCCGCTACATTTGGAATGGAGCCGAGATCGAAGATAGTTACTCCGCCACGGGCGATGGCAACAAGCCTGATGGCAAGCCCACCCTCGTCCGCACCGTGAACATCAAAGGTAAGCTGCCCGCAAACGCCTGGTTCCGGATCGCCACGGGCCAGATCGAAGAAAAAGTTGGAGGCTTTATTCTCAAAGGCCCGACGCCTGTACATATCACCGCAAATGGAATTCAACTTAATGGTAAAAACCTTGTTTTTTCAGCAAGAACAGGTGTGAGCAAAATTATTTACCAGTGGCTATTCTAGCTATTTAATCAGGTGTATTTGTTGTAATATAAAATTACATAAAAATGACACATTATATCCCAATAATTTGTTTTTGTGTAAAAATTATTTCTATAATATTATCTGAAACAAGCGCACTAATCGAACCAGTTGTTGTTTATTCAATTAACAATTGCTAAATAAGTCCTTCATGTAACCCGCTCAAGATCAAGACTTCACACGAGTGATGTCCTCTTCGACCAAGCTCCTCAAAAGATGATTTTTTTCTTGGCATCTGTCATTCCAATGTGATTACATCAGCACTGAACACAAAATGCCATTCAAAGTTTTTGAAGTACACTGCCAAAATAAAATGCCAAAAATTAGCTGCCAACTATTGCCGCAGCTGATTTTTGAACATTGTTATCTACTGAAAATGAACGATTTATGAGAAAGAATAACCACACATCCCTCAGCAAGGTTTCAGCAGGTTCGATGCCATGTTTGGACGCTGGCTTCTGTGATGCTGATTATTTCGATAATTCATTTACCTCAGGAGGAGGCCTCGTCGCCGCACAAGAGCCGACCAGCGTGTTTTCGGTGTTCCGCTACACAATGAGGCACCCATCTCAGCTAGGGTAGCGCTCGGAAAAAGCCTTCTCTCAATCACTCAGAATCTCTCGCTCCACCAGATTTAGTCCCTCAATTCGATTTTATGAAGACACTACGCCGTTATCGCCAATCCCTTGGCTGGTTCATGACATGCCTTATGGCACTCTGGCTTCCGGGTCCAGTCGCGCACGGTGCCACGGGCACCTGGATTCTCAATGGAAATGGCAACTGGACTGGCACGCCTGTCAATTGGAGTGGTGGCACTGTGCCAAATGCCAGCGGAGACATTGCGGTTTTCCGGAATGACATCACAGGCACACGGACTGTCACATTAAATGCACCAATCACCCTCGGCGGTCTGCAGATGAGTGACTCGCTCGGGGGCAGCGTCTTCACATTTGCTGGCACTGCGCTCAACACGCTGACGCTCGATAATGGGCTTAGCAATGCATTTGTCAGCAAATTCGGAAGCGGGACCGACGTTTGGCAGGCTCCACTCGTCCTTAATTCCAATGTGGACTGGAACATCTTTACTGGCACGCTGGAGGTAACTGGAGCCTCCAACGCCCAGGTGCCATACTCAGGTGCTGGAAATTCGATCAAGAATGGCGCGGGTGCATTACGCTTGAACATCGACGCTGCCACAACCCCCTATACTGGAAACTGGGTTGTGAACTTCGGCACACTCAATATTGGCGGTGCAAACAATGCCGCACCCACAAGTCTTGGTGCCGGCACCGGTGGCATCATTCTCAATGGCAATGGTCGTGCTGATCTGGCCATCTTCAGCCTGAATAACAACGGCACAGCCTCAGATACCGCCGTAACTTACTCGGGTAATAACGACGTCATTTTGAATGGCGCTGCTCGGCTGAATTCGGATCGTAACTACATTGGTGGTGCCAATGACAGAGTGACGAAGGTTCTGGATACACTGACCATGAATGGAGGCATTCTTTCCGTGACTAGCGGAAACGGTCACACTATCCGTTTTGATGGTCAAACCACCCTTGTGGGTGATTTTAATGTGTTCCAAGTCGAGGCAAACAACACTGCTACCCGTGCCAATCTGACTCTCGCTGGTATTATTGACGACGCTGCCAACTCCCGCTCCATCATCAAAGAGTCGTCTGGTCGGTTGTTCATCAGCAACACTGCCAATACTTACGACGGTGTGACCACCATCAAGGACGGTGTGATTCAGCTTGCCCCAGGAGCTAATGTTGGCACGCGTGGTGTTATCGTTAATGGTGGCTCTCTTTCAGTTCCTGATACCGCTACCCTTGATGCCGTTAGTTCAACATCAGGTGGACTTCAACTTGCTGCCCAGTTAGGCACCACTCGCTATAACATGCCGGTGATCGGGTATAACGGAACTGTTGCCATCGATGGCACAAATCCTCTGAATTTTAACGTGCCGATTGCGGGTGCCATTGTTGGCATCGACGGCGTTTCTGGCAACTCCAGCGTCAATACCGCAAACATCGACCTGAGCCAGATCGCAGGTGGCAGTAATCGTGTGTGGATCGGAAATGTTCTTGGATTTGACCGGACCTATCGAGGCGTCCTGACCAATCCCGGTGGTGATCTACGGCTTACGTCCGGGGGGAGTACCTTGATTCTCGACACTACTGCGAACCTTCTTGGTGGTGCTGGGGCAACAAATAACATCGTTTTTGGCTTTGATCATCAAAACGCGATTGGATTCACAGGCAACAACATCGGAAATGCCAGTACAGGCACTGTTTCTGTCCGAGTGAACAATGATTCCACCCTCGGAAACATCACAGTGAACCGCGGGATCACGGCCAATATCAATGGTTCTATCACCACGCCCCTTGGTGCTGGCGTCGTGACCGCACTTGGTGGCACAATCAGCACGGATACAGCTTCATCCGCTCAATTTGGAAACACTGATTTCCGCCTTTTTGGTGGCAGCACACTCCTTCTCGACAATAGCGCTGTCACAACTGCCAACGTAGATCGTCGCCTTATCTCTTCGACAGACATTGATCTGACTTCTTCCACCCTTCGCCTCATAGGTGACGGCGCGACACTTGGTGCCACCTCCTCCCAAACCGTCAACTCTATCGACTACCAAGGCGGCAACACCATCAGTCTTGACAATGATATCATTACCCAGGCCACTCGCCTTACCACCCTGACCACCGGTGCGCTCAATCGAGTCGGGCAGGGCACCCTCCAGATTCGCAGCATCTCCAATATCGCTGCGACCTTGGGCACCACTGCTGGAACGCAAAAACTCATCGTTACTACCAATCCAACGGTCACCAACGGTATGATCGGTGCCAACATTGCCATCTGGGGGGGCACTACACTCAATGATTCCAACCAGCCTTCGTTCGCGACTTACGACCCCGTTCATGGTGTGCAGGCAGCAGCATTTACACATACATCATTCACCGGAACTAGTGCCACTTCGATCGTTAATCTCAGTGGCGCAGCAGTGGTGGCAGGAAATCAAAGCGTGCAAGCCCTTCGGTTCCGTTCAACGGCGAACACCCACACTTTAACCACGGGTACCATCACACTCGGTTCATCAGCTGCAGTAGGTCAAGGCGCAGGTCTGTTCTTGACACACACATCCAACAATGAGGTGACACATACCTCCAATTTTGCCTTTGGCTCTCAGGAGGGCATGATTTACACTGCCACAACGGGTGGAACATCTGGTTTCATGCGCCTCAACGGCACCATCACCGGCAGCAATGGTGTCACGGTCTTCGGTAATGGCCGTCTGCGGCTCGGCGGAAACAATAACTTAGGCGGTCCTCTGACTATTAACGGAGCAGATGTCCGTCTTACCAGCAATCAGGGTGCTGGCTTGCTAACCGGCACTCCAACCGAAATTAATATGTGGAGCGGCATCATTTCCCTGGCTGGTTCCACACGCCACAACAACAACATCACATTCTATGATGATGCCCGCATCGGTAATGACAATGCATCTGGTGCCGCCTTTAACAACTTGACTGTCGCACAGCGTTCAGGGAGTTCAGCTCCTGTGGTCGTTTGGGCCCAAAACGTCTCAGGCAGCAACATCACAACCGCCTATGGCGGCCTTGTCTTGAATGGCGATGCACAGTTCTCTGTTGTGCATGGATTTCAGGTCAATGATGGAATCAGTGGCTCGGGCAATCTTGAGAAATACATGAATGAGCGTCTCTACCTCGGAGGCGACTCCAGTGGCTATTCCGGCAACCTGACCGCCTACGCTGGCTCCTTCAAATCCCTGAACTCCAGCAGCACGGCCAAACCTTTTGGTAATGGGATTGTTACCATGAATCCGGGCTCCACGATTCGTCTCGCCGCCGCCTCCAACATCAATGCTTCTCAGCTTACTCTGAATTCAGATATTGGTGGTATTTCTAGCATTGGTCTGAGCTATGTCGGTGATCCGACCGCCCTTCCTGCTTTCTCGATTAATTCTACCGCACCCTGGAGGGGGGCTTTGGGTATTGGTGCGGTTGGATTTAGCACTAACATCAATCAGTCCACTCTTTGGGGCGGGGATGTGTATCTTAGTTCCATACTTGGAGATACGGGTGTTTATACTGGCACACTGACACCTGCTTCAGGCAATCAATTCCTTCTCGGAACTGGCCAGGGCACTCTTCGGCTTGGCAATACACTTTCTGGTTCAGGAACCTCTGCTGTCATTGGCGTTTCGATGGCCGGCAACGATCTTGGTCGCGCCGGGCAGTCTGTGAACAACAGCGGCGGTACGGTCCAGTTTGATGTTCCAATGACTTACACTGGCAATACCATCGTGAACCCCAATAACCAGATTCGCGTCAGTGCCCGCCAGGCATTGTCAGGTACTGGAGACATCTTCCTCAATGGTGGCACACTTCAGGCAGACAGTGCAACTGGCCAGCTTCGGATGATCGCCCCGCTTACGGTGAGCAATAATATCATTCTCACGAGTGACTCCAGCATCAACATTCAGAACAATGCCAGTGATCTCCGGCTCGCAGGAACGATCAGCATTGCTCCAGGAATGACTGGTGCTGTTCGCCAGATTTTCTTCGGCGTAGATCAGCCGAATGCCGCCGCCAATAATGCTGGTAATGTCTATGCTGATGGCGGCATTATTGATGGCGTTGGTGGTTCAGGGAACCATTTCATCAAGGCAGGTGCAGGAACGTTGTTCTTGACCGGCACTAACACCTTCTCCGGCAGCCTTTTGGTCAATGGCGGTTTCATCGGCGTGAATTCCAATGCCGACTTTGGCAACGCCACCTCAGTCAATTTGACCAGTGGCGGCCTTGCAGTAATGGAAAACTCGTTCGATTTGACCCGAAACATCGGCATGCATGGCGGTAACGGCTGGTTTGATGTTCTTGGTGGACTGACACTCACTCAGACTGCTGACAGCACATTGTTTGGTACAAGCTTTCTTATGAAACGTGGCTTGGGGACAGTGATTTTGAACGGCAACAATTCTCAAACAGGGCTTTGGATTGGGGATGGTGTGCTTCAAGTGAATAATCAGGCTTCCTTTGGCAATCCTGCTGAAACTGGAAACGACCGACTTCAACTTGGCGGTGACCAGACGATTGGTGGTGCAAACAACGGGACTCGCTACACCGGTGGAACTCTGAGAGTTAATGCACCAGGCCAGACGATTTTTACAGCTCGTGGAATTCAATTCAATAACAACTCCAACACTAACTTTGGCGGGGGCGTAGATGTCACTGCCGGCACTACATTCCAGGTAAACGGCAACATCGTTCAGGGTACCGAGTACGATTATGGATTCCTCACGGGGGCAGGCACCCTGATTACTGCTGGCACCAACACTTGGCGTCAGTTCGCCATGACCAATGGCACTCTTCAGTTTGGTAACAGTGCCCCATGGGCCAACAGCACCACCACTGCTGCAGACAATACGGTGATCGAAATGCTCGGCGGCACGGTTCGTGCGGTTAATACCGGGGCCAACATTGCGCTTACCAACCAAGCTAGCACAACCACTTATAACTACGGAGGAGGCATGCATCTGCGTCTCGCTTCCGGCGCTGGTTTCTCAGCGGAGTTCGCTGCAGATAATCTCCTTCGTCAAAACCAGGGCACTTTGGTCATTGAGACAGAGGGTGCGACTCTCCTCGGTGGTGCTGGAGCCAGCAACGCGGGACGCGTTGTGGTTACCAATGCCGTCAACTCCGGTCTCGCCCGTGCTTCAGCTCTCACCAATGGAATCTTTCCGACCCACCTCGTGGGTGCTGATGCTCTCGGTTCTGCCTTCTTCCTCGAGAATGATGCGACAACCGGTTTCAAGGCATATTCAGGTGCCACTATGGCAACTCTCAGTGGAATCAATCCCACAGCCATCGGCAACATCATTGCGGACCCGGTGCTTACAGGTTCTTCCAACAGCATTTATGCCTTCAGCACCACCTCTGACATCTCTGGAGGAACCCTTAGGATCACAGCCATTGATAATCTCAGGCTCGGGGGTGTCCTGATCAATGGAAGTAACACGATTTCCTCGAATCTCATTTTTGATCCGACCTCAGCAACGGCACCAGGCACAGGAACCCCAGGTGAGGCTCTCGTTTATGTCAAAACAGGCGAAACGGCGGTCCTTTCCGGTGCTGTCACTTCCAATGCATTCACCAAGTTTGGTGACGGTTCCCTGACCCTTAGCGGCAATAATATGATCACCGGTGATCTCAGCGTTCAAGATGGGACACTGTTGCTCTCAGGAACCAATCCTCTCAGCCGTCTGAATACCGAGTTGAACATCAACGCGGGAGCAACACTTGACCTCAATGGAACTCAGATTGGGGTGGAAACTCTGGGCAATAACAACCGCACTGTGTCAGCCAACCTCGCACAGGTGGGCGGTGTCGTTACCAATACCTCAGGAATACAGTCCAGCCTGGCTGTGGCTGGTGCGATCAATTCGATCTACAACGGCACCCTCGAACTCAATACAAGATTACTGAAAGCTGGGATTGGTACTCTCACATTGAATGGTTACACATCATCAAGCCCAAATGCAGGTAACAACACCTTTACAGGCGGCACGGACGTCTATGGTTACAACACCACGGGCGGCATCATCCTAAATAACAGCGCCTTTGCCCTGGGAGGGTACAATGGGGCAGCAGTCGGTGACGTGAACCTCTACAATGGTGCGCTGACCCTCCTCTACAGCAATGGTAATACTGGCATCAACGGCACCCATGGCCAGCATTTCAGCAATCAAGTTATCAAGATCGGTGCAGAATCCAGTGATGGAGTCACACTCAACGTGCGTGGCCCTGGCCTTGTGACGGTCAACTGGGGTAATGTTAGCAGCAACACCCAGTGGGGTTCGGGTAATATCTTGCAGGTCGGTGCCCTTAATATGACCAATACGACCCTACAACTGAGTGGCGGTAATCTTTACCGCCTTCGTGTCGCTGGAACTACCACCATCCAAGGAAGCCAGGCTGCATTTCAAACGAATAGTGATGGTCCCAATGGTGCTCTTGAACTCTTTGGTCAGGTTACCGGCAGCGGTGCACTCACAAAACTCGGTGACGGAACCATGCGTGGCATCGTTCTGGCGAACCCTACCAACAACTACTCGGGTGGCACCAACATTGTGGCGGGTGACGTTCAGGTAACTGCCACCTCGGGAAGTGCCCTCGGCAGTGGAGCGATCCGCGTCTTCCCGGACGGCACGCTTCGCATCGCTGGCAACGGCAGCATTGATGGCTCCAAACTTACTGTCATGAGTCGAGTCAATGCCTTGGGGGCGGTCTCTTTGGATGACAATTTTAATCCCACCGTTCTTACGCCATCCAATTTCTCCAGCGTTTACAATACCACCCTTCAGCTTGGTGTTCCTTACTTCAATCAAGCACTGGATTTGGCTGCCATTGGCGATGGGAAGTCTTTCCTTGGCGCAGGTCTGGCGCAGGAGGCTAGATACATGGCCGCCACTCTTGGTGCAGGTGTGCCTGATTCCTGGAATCCCGGCGTCGGAGTGTATCGCCTTGTTGGCGGCGTGAACAACCTTGGTTTCGACGGAGTAAACAATGTGTTGACCGGTAATAATTTCCTCCAGGTCGGCCCACAGCGCAACATGGTGCTCGGTGCAGCTACCAACACTGGTAATGGAGTGTTCCTCCGTAACTCGAACAATTATACCGGTGGCACTCAGGTTAGTGAAGGAACGATCCTCTATATCGAAACAGGTGGCGCTCCTGGTGGGCAGACACCGCTTGGAACTGGCGCAGTTGAGATTTACGGCCAGTTGCGAGTCCAGAGCAGTCAGGGTTCCCTTTGGAACGCTAATACCTCAGCCGCCACGAACACCATCAACCTTCGCCCAGGCGGCTTGGTTTATCTTATCGATGGTAACATCAATGGCACAGGTGGCAATCTCGTCGCCGGCGACCAGGGACGCTGGGGAGATTCCGTTGGCATTGATCTCAATGGCGGCAGTTTCCGTTTTGATGGTGCGCTCAACTGGAACTCGGTGGAGACAATTGGCGACGTGACGGTGCGCAAGGCAAGCCAGCTTCAAGTGTTCCGAAATAATACCAATTCCAGTGCACAACTCAATGTCGGCGACATCAGCCGGGAAGACCGTGGCGTTTTGAGTCTCGCTAACAACGTCAATTTCTACGGCATCCCTGCCACCACGCCTCTCTCCTATGAACGTCTCACCGTCGATACCATCAGCGGTGCGGCAGTCTCTCGTGGCGGTACCACAGCGAATGGTTCTGGCGTCATCAATGGCGGCATCGTTGCACCGTGGATTATCGACAGAACCACAAGCAGCTTTGTGGGGTATGATCCAACATCGGTCGCTGATACAGGCTTCCAACCCCTGCTCAGCACCGCTTCCCCTGGTGCTGGACAAGTAGCTTATAATAAAATTGTTTCTGGCACTTGGACGGCTGGTCTGACCACAGGAACTGATATTGTGGATGTTACCACTAATGCCAAGACCTTGGCCGACAATCCATCCTTTTACGCGCTTCGATCCAATCAGAACATCAGCTCGTCAGGCGCAAATAATTCCATCACGCTCACGAGTGGCGGTTTGATTCTCACTGGTGGCACGATCAACCCCGTGTCCGGTGGTGTTGTTCCCGCCATGACCTTGAACTTTGGAGCAGGTGGGGTGGGGGAGGCGCTGATTTACAATGGCGTTGCCACCTCGACAATTTATTCCCAGATCAATGCTGCACAGGGTCTGACCAAATCTGGTCCAAACCAATTGACGCTATATGGCATCCACCCTGGCATCGGTGCGCCAGTGGTCATCAATGAAGGAACCCTCTTTGCCCGACTGCCCTTCTCTGGTTCGGGCAGCCCAGTGGGCCAGGTATTTAATAGTCAGGATGTCATCTTGAATTCTGGTGCTCTCGTTCTGGAGCCATTTATTGCCAATGCTGGGGGAACGGCGTCAGAAATTGCCTCCAGCGTTCGTGCTCAGGCAGTTTTTGCCAGCGACATTTTTGTTCGTGGAGACGCCACTATTGGAAACAACGGCAATGCCCAGTATGCGCGGATCGCCGACCTGACCGTTGCCAATGCATCTAGTGCCACGGCAATGAATGGCAATGGAGTTATCTCACTGGCCCTTCAAAGTGGCATCTGGGTGTCTGGAACCACCACCTTGGCACCTGAGGCCCGCATCAATGGTTCCTTCAATGGGTTCTCCCAGTCAACCTTAGCTGGCAAGGTGACTGGCGCTGGTGGCATCATCAAATTCGGCAACGGGGCACTTACCCTACTTGACCCCACCAATGACTACGCAGGCGGCACTACCATCTGGGGCACAACGATAGCCACGGCTGTCAGCACCGTCGCATCCGCCTACCGTGGTGCAGGCACTCCATTTGGAACTGGTGACATCCAAATTCAACCTGGTGGACACCTGCGTATCGCTGATAGCGCCAATATCGCCAGTAACGCGATTTATCTCCGATCTGACGCATATGGCCTGGGAGGTATCGGCTTGGCCCACAATAGCATTCTCAATCTGGCTTCAATCATCACAACTGGAACACCTGTCGCAGGCCAGATCAAAGTTGAATCCACCGGACCCTTTGCTGGTGTGCTCAGCCTCGACAATGGTTTCTACAGCCAGACGCTCGACATGGCTGCAATTCCAGGTGGTGATTGGTGGCTCGGCAATTCCCAACAAAATGAGGCATACTATTTCAACAACACGCTTGGTACTGCTGGCAGTGGCAAATATCTTCTTGGCGGTGGTGGCAACCAGGGAAGTCTTCAGATCGGTTCGGTTCTGGTCAATGCAGGCCGCACTAGTTTGTTTGAAAATGTTCTCACAGGCGGTTCCGTCAACCAGGTCAAAGTCGAAATTGGCGCTCAGACGGGAGATTTTGCTTGGAATTCCCCGTCTTTCGTCAATGGCAACCTGGGATACGTTGCTCTCACAACCCGTAATTTGGGACTGACTGGTGATGTCCGAGTCAATACCAACTCCACACTTGGTGTTGGTAATAATTTCGCGATTGGCAACGGACGCCTCGTCTTCAACGGCGGCGGTATTCGTTATGACATCGGTAACAACAACTACCTTACTTCCAGCATCACTTTGGATAATAACGTGGTTCTTCAGGGTGACTGGTTTACCACGGCGGGTAATGAACTGGTGCTCAACGGCAATGTGGCGATGAGCGATGTGACGGGTGCCGGTGCCACGCGTATCTGGAACCTGACAGGCTCGGGTGCAATGGCTGTTGGTCTGGCAGCGGGCTCCAATACAAACGGCGTTATCAGCGGTGCCGCTGGCTCCAACCTCATCAAGCGTGGGGCTCAGCAGCTCTCACTCCGCGGAAATAATACTTACCAAGGCTTCACGCAGATTGATCGTGGTGAGATCGTGGTCGTTGGTAATGTGCTCCCCGGCCAGGCTGGCCCGCTGGGCGTCAGTGATTCACCCATCGTACTTGGTGTGGAATCCGCCAACAATGCTGGTAGCCTCGGAATTGGGGGACGCTTCACCGTTGGTCGGGACATCGTGGTTGCCGCTGCACCAGGCACTGGGATCAATCTTATTCGTGCGCTGACTAATGAGACTGCAACACTCACAGGCGGAATTTCCATCGCCACAGGCGGTATCCTTACCCTTGGCGCCGTTGCTGGCAACAATAGTACCGGCAGTGGAGGCCGCCTCGAAGTTCTGAGTCCAATTAGTGGTCCTGGAGCCGTCATTTTCGGCACGACGGCGGCAGTAACTAGCTGGGGCGGCACGGTTGCACTGCTGGGTAACGTCAATGACATCGGATTAAACACTTACTCGGGTGGCTCCACGTTCAATAGTACACGTGTGGAAATTGGTGCGGACACTTATTTCTCCGGTCCTGCGAACAGTCCTACCATTATCAGTGGGCCATTCGGTACAGGTGCTCTGACACTAAATTCTGGGGAAGCCAGCAACGGTGTTTCTTTCGTCGCCGTTGGAGGTCCACGCACCATCCTTAATGCCTTTAATGCCACCGCTTCTGATGCCAATGCCACCTTCAAGTTCATGGGTAATGAGGCACTGGCTTTCACCCGCGACTGGAATTTGCACAGCGGCGGTGTTCTTCGCAATCGCGTCCTCCAAGTAAATAACCCATACCAGCCGACCACCTTCTCGGGGAATCTCAGCAACAGCGGCGTTCAGGGTGCTAACTTCTTGAAAACAGGGTCTGGGATGCTCATTCTCACTGGAACCAATACTCAGGCAAACCTACTTACGACTGATGGCAACTACGGAACAGGACTCTTCATCGATGACGGCATCGTTCGTGTGAATGCAGATGCTGCGTTGGGAAGTCTGGCCAATCTCGCTGCCGCTGGCAGCCACATCGTTGGCCCAGCCGATGTTCAACTGCGCGGTGGTTACCTGTCTGTGACTAACAGCTTCACCACTGCTCGACAGATTGTTCTATCAACTAACAGCAATGGCGGCATCGACGTGGCAGCAGGGCAGACACTCACCTTGACCACTCCAACGAGAGGTGCTTTCGGCATTCGCAAGGTTGGACCTGGCACCTTGGCTCTGAACAATACCGCCACTACAATCACTAACCTGACTCTTGGAGGTGGGCAGCAGCTCAATCCAAACATTGGCTTCTTCAGCCACACGGGAGGCACGGTTTCCACCACAGCCACCAGCGGCTCGCCATTCGCCGTCACAAATGCCATCCTTAACAGTGGAACTCTCTCCCTCATTGGTGGTGCCGTCGCTCAGTCGCTTACCATACCCACCATTAGCTACGGTGCAGCGGGTCAGCTTGCTCTGAATGCAGGTTCAACGTCATCTCAACTGACTGCCACGACTGCGCTTACTCGGGCTGGACTCTTCAATACCGTGAACTACGGTACATTGATGATCAATCCTTCGGCCCTGGTTAATCTGGGCGGAACGGAAAAGGTGATCGCCTCTGCTGGTGCTCCAACAAACACAACCCTCACGGGTGGAGATATCCTCACGGTTCCCTCCATCTTTGTTGCTCTTCCTGGCGTCAGCCAAGATGCGAACTTTGCACGTTATGATGCGGTAAATGGACTCATGGAGCACAATGTCACCACGGTGGCGACTCTCGCCTTCACCGCCGCCACCAATGTGGGTGACATTACCGTTGCGGACATTGCTGGTGCCGGCGTCATTGACGTGGCTGCGCTACGCACCTCCGCAGACATTACCCCTACGGACATCACCACCCTGATCCAGATCAACCGCGGCGGTCTTATTATCAACGGGGCTACCGCCTCGAATCTCAGCGCCAACACACTCTTCGGAACTGGCACAGGCGCACTTCTGACTGAAGCTTTGGTGTATGTCCGTGACGGCCAGACAGGTACCTCGGCCATCTCAGGCAATGTATCCGCTCGCGACTTCACAAAAACTGGTCCCGGCATCTTAGAACTATCCGGCACTGCCAATGTGCTGAACTCCAATGCCACCCGCCTGCCCGTCCTTAGTGTTCAGAATGGCACACTTCGCTTTACCTCCACCGGGGCTCAGTTCACAAACGAACGCCGCCCTCTCTCTACCACTGACCTAACGGCCCATTACGTCCTGAATGTCAATGAGGCGGGCATTTTTGACCTCAACGGCCTCAACACTCGAGTTGGTGGTTTGGTTGGCAATGGCACAGTTACCAGTGGAGTCTCTGGAGCCACGACCTTCATTTCACAAAATGGCTTTGGTGTGGATACTACGTTCTCTGGTTCCATCACGAACGGAGCCGGTGTTGTCGAATTTACCAAGGCTGGCAATGGCATTCTTATCCTCAACGGACACAGCTCCCATACGGGTGGCACCGTCATCCAGGGCGGTCGTGTGACCAATGGTACGGGTGCACAGGCCAATGCAAGCGCTGGCGTCCTCGGACGCTTGGAAGCACAAACGGTGACAGCTCTGGGCAATGGGCCGATCACTCTTGCCGGTGGTGATCTCCGACTGAATGGAACAACGCTTCTTGATGGTGCACAGACCGTCAATGATGTCATTGATGGCATTGATGTCCTCCGCTGGGGGGGCGTAAATGGCTACGATGTCACAGTCGCCGCCACAGCTTATTCAAACGGCATTGCCCTTCCTGCCAATAATACATCTGTCTTGCGAGCTGCCTCTCAAAACGCATCCATTGGTTCTCTTACGGTCAATGCACCTCAGTTGACCCTAACTGAAGGCATTGTTTTGGTGTCTGGCACTTCCACCTTCAGTCAGGCGAATACCATTTTGCGCGCAGCCGGTGGTCGTCTGTTCCTCCAAGGACAGGTCAATGCTGGCACTAATACGATCACGAAGATCGGAACCAACGACGTCGTCCTCAGTCACACTGATGCAGCCACACAGAACACCGCCGGTCTTTGGAAGGTCTATGGGGGCATTCTCAATCCTCGTTCCGCCGATGGCGCGGCCAATCCTTTGGGGGCTAACGCCGTTGTTGAGATCAACGGAGGGTCCACCAATTATGGACTTCTTCTTTCCACCGATGGCGATGGAACCGCAGGGACTGAACGTGTCCTCACTTATGCTGATACCACGGTTCGATTCGGTTCCCCATTGCCAGTCTCCAGCAATGAGTTTGTCATGAGTAGCAGCGGCCGCCTCGCAGTGGATCGCATACTTGGCAATAATGATGACAAGACCGTTGTGATCGGTGCGCTCGAAATCCGTGGTGCTCTCGGCTCTCCCAACTCGCTCTTTACCAACGCCAATGGTGCCAATATTTGGGTCGAAGGTAACACCAACTTCCAGCGCGACTGGACCATTGATGTCAACCCCGGTCTCAACACAGGTGTCACCCTCAATGGCGTCATCAGTGGTAATGGCAGCATCAGCCGCAGAGGTTTCAGCGGTTCTGTCTTCTTTAATGCAGAGAACACCTATTCAGGCGGCACCTTCTTCGTTGGTGGTGGACGCAACATTCTTGGCAGCCTGGAGGGGAACCAAGTCACCCTCAGCAACACTGCCAAATTCGGCATGGGGCATCTATTCCTTGGACCCCTGACCACTCTTCAAATCAACGACGCGGGCAATCTTCGTTCCGATCAAAACATTTATGCGGGTGGCAACTTGAGCTACGCTTCCATCTTCAGTCTTGCTGCAGATCTTTCACTGGATCAGGTCCGTCTGCGTTCAGCGGGTCTCGGCGGCATTCAGAACAATCCGGCTGACTATTATCTTAACGCCGCCAACCCTTCGTCAGGCGTTCTTGCCCTTGGCACAGTTTACACCCAGGCTTTGGACATGCGCAGCCTTGGTGATGGCATGTGGTTCCTTGGTTCCTCCACAAACCAAGTCGGTGCCAACGGTGCCTATGCTGCTGACACTCTTTCTGCCGGTCGTGGTGACATCTACCGACTTGGGGCAGGTGGAAACACACTCTTCCTCAGCACGGATGGCACCGCCAACGTGCTCACGGATGTTGATGCTTCCAAGCCCACACAGTTGATTGTTGGCGCACCCATGACCATCCAGAACAGCAATCCATGGAGTGGTGGCAATGGTATACTGGTGCTTCTTCAGAATCAGAACTACACAGGAAACACCTTGGTGAATCGTTTGAGCACGCTCGACGTCCGTGGCACATTGACTACTTCTGAGATTGAAGTCTATGGAACCTTGAATGTCGCTGGTGAGGCAGGTTCTCTTATCAACCCGGTTTCAAACTTGAGCATCCCTGTGACTCTCCGTCCAGGCTCCACCATTCGTTTTGACAACACGGCTGCTGGCGTCCTGCCAACCACGGCGACACAGGGACGCTGGGGCGATTCGACTACTTTTGAGATGAGCAACTCCATTCTGCGGCTTCAGGGCAACGCCGCCGTGGAGGTGGCCGAAACAGTCGGTAACATCAATGCGAATCAAGGAACCAACCAGATTCAGATTGTTCGCGGAGTTATCGGTCGCGGCATTGAGCTGCGCACACCTGCAATCAACCGCACAGGCAACAGCACGGTCCAGTTCACCCACAATGGAAGCCAGTTGGGTTCAGATGAGCGCTTGATCATTACTGGTGCAGCCCCCGCTGTGACCAATGGTATGGTCGCCCCTTGGATGGTCAGTGCTTCGGACACTCAATTCGTGACCTACAATGCCGACACTGGCTTCACCATCGCCGGCTTCGATCGTGTGCAGGCCGCCGCAACACTCAGCTCCACGGTGACTGCGACAAGCAATCGCACGCTCTTCAGCGGCAATGTGGTGCTCAACGCAGGAGTTGATTTTGAGGCTTATGCACTCCGCCTGGATGGTAACGTGACCCTCGGCACTGCTGCGGATTCCACTGCTCAGATCGTCATAAGCAGCGGCGGCCTGATCGTCAATGGTGCTCGCACCATCACTTCAGGGATTGTGGCGGGTTCCACCGGCACACCCGCCGAGTTGTTGCTCTACAACAACAACACGACGACCATCGGCCAATGGGCAAATCCAAGCACCGCTGGGCAGGTCGTTGCCACTGGCATCACCAAGTTCGGTGCAGGCAATCTACGCTTCGAGGGCGATAACGCTGGTTTCTCGGGCGATATCCGCATTCAGCAGGGCACAGTGGAACTCAACTACCGCAACACCACGGATGTCGGCACCAATGTTGTGACCACTATCGGTGGCAATGGCGGCAACATCATCTTTGAAGGTGCTGGCACCGTGCTGAACCTCCTTGCGGGTCAGGGTAATACCGCTGGCACCAATTTCACAGGCACTTCGGTGACGTTTAACAAGGGTATTGTCCTCGCGGACTATGTTCCTGTGGCTCAGATCCTTGTGGACCGCTCCACGGGAAGTGCCACCACCGCCATTCAAAACAAGACCATCATCCTCACCGGCGGGATCACCTTTGGCCTCAGCAACAATGATGTCGGCCAGATTCTCCGCATCGATGGACGCAATGGCTACGATCTCCAAATCAATGGCACTGTCACACTGAACGGGCGCTCTGCGGTATCGGTTGAAAACGCCTACACAGGCACCGCTGCCGACGCCCTTTTCGACGGCCTCGTCACCGGCACTGGCACCCTGATCAAAGGGCCGTCAGACAGCAAGACTCGGGAACTCACCCTTCGTAATGTCACCAGCCTGAATGACTGGACTGATGGCACGGTTCTCCATGGAGGCACTCTGCGCATCTGGTCGAAGGCCACCAATGTCGCCGCAAACGCTACTGCCAACATCACTTCAGGCGGTATTAGCTCGGGTAATATCACTCTCATGCAAGGTTTGCTCGACCTTCGCGTCGATAGTGATGTCGGTGCCGCCGCAGACACCAATTTGGAGCGTGTCATTTACCAGGGCAGCGGCACTGCTGGACCGAATGTTTTCGTCAACGGCCATAGTCAGATCAACCTCGACCGCACTGGGCTTGTGGCCGCTGGTACGACCAAACAGGTCGTCCTCGGAGACCTGACCATGGGGCAGCAGTGGCTTACGGTCAGCGCGGGCAACAGCTACAGCCTTGAGTTTGCCGGCACCACCAGCCTGCTGGGCAGCCCTACTTTAAACAACAATGCCGACCTCACCCTCAATGGTGCGATCAGCACGGACGGTGGTGCCGTCCTCTTTAACAAAATCGGCACATCCACTCTCTGGATCAACAGCGATAACTCCACCCTTGCTGCGAACACTTATGTGAACTCAGGATTGCTTGCCTTTGGCAATCGTCTCACTGGGAATACCACCGCCAATCTTGGAGTGGGGAATATCTACGTCAATCCGGGAGCTCAGATCCAGGTGCGCGGAGCGGCGAACATCAATACCAGCCTCGGCCAGCAGATCAAACTTACCGGCACCCAATACGCGCCGGCCATCATCCGCAGCACCTTCAACATCACCCAGGCCCAGTTGCAGGCGATGGTGCAGTCCACCATTCCCAACACCAATCAGACAAATACGCTCTCGATTGAAGGCACTCAGTCCAACCCGATTGACATGAGCAGCGTCGCCAATGGCAGGCTTTATCTTTCCGCCAGCGGTGATCGCACTTACAGTGCGGCATCAATCGCCCCTGGTCTTGCCAACCTGCCAGACAGCGTGGTCGGCGGCACAAGCACCAACCCCGTGTATCGTTTCAGCCATCAATCTGGCAACACACTCACCGTCAACTTGTCATCTGGCGGAATCGGGAACCTTGGTGGCACGACGACAACAGATGTCCAGATCGGTTCCCAGGCCATCCTCGGACCTAATGGCAATCTCGGCAGCACGGGCTTCGTTTACTTCCAGGATCAGAACAGCTACACGGGCCAGACGTTGGTTTCCCGCTTCACGACCCTGCGATTCAATGTCGGCATGGCTACCGGAAACACTGCTGGCCCCTTGGGTGCCAATTCCGCCTCACAGATTGACATCTATGGAGGACTCCGAATCGAGGGCACTGGGGGCAATCTTTTCCAGAACGGCAGCACGACCGACCACTTCTACACCAACATCAACTTCCACCCGCTCAGCACACTCACCTTCCAGGACATGGATGATACCGGGGCTGCCAGCAACCGTTGGGGAGATTCTGTTGGCATCAACCTGGACGGTTCTGCCATCGTGGCTGAAGCTCTCACCAACTCCAACGACAATGCGGAAACCATCGGTGCCCTTACCTTTGACCGAGGCTCCCGCATTTACCTCACTCAGGAGGGCACGGGAGATGCCTTCCTCACAGCTGCTTCAGTCACACGCTCCACTTCTACGGTTGGAACAGGGGCAGGTCGCGGCACTTTGGTCTTCACCACTTCCAGCAGCGCCACCTTCGGCGCCGCAGCCACAGCCGGTGTCGCACAGACCCAGTTCCGCTCCACGGCCGCCATCACTCCTTCCGCCACCTCTGCGGTCACGGGCATGCTGCCCGGCTACTTCATGGAGAGCAATGGCAACCGCTTCGTGAAGAACGGTGCCAATGGCATCACTCCAGTCGTCGATGGAGACATGGTCGCCATGCCGGCTGGCGCTGGCACGGGTGCTGAAGTTGTGAATGTCACCGCCAACACTACCATGGGCAGCTTTGAGACCAGCATCTTCGCCCTTCGTGGGGGTGCGTTCACTCTTAGTAGTCCTACCGGTGCCAACAACGATGCCACCATCATCCTGGGCGGCAGCGGTGCTGACGTTGGCTCTGTCGCCAGCTTTGGGGCATTTGTTATCAATCCGAATCTGAAGTTCGGTGCCACCGGCACGAATGAAGCTCTCTTCTACACAGGCAGTACACTTACGGTGAACGGCCTCATCACGGCCGGCAGCATCACGAAGTTCGGCACGGGTGGAACCCTCGTGATCGCCACCGACCAGAGCGATGCGGCACGCGGCATCGGCAATGGCTACCAGGGCGGTTGGGTGGTCAATGAAGGCAACCTTCAGTTCGGCCAGTTCGGTGCGGCGGGTAACGCTCACCCCGACAACACCATCGTTCTGAATGGTGCCCAGGCTGGTTCCGCCCAGTTGAACCTGCGCGCTCCCAACCCTGCCGACTCCATGCTGAACTACACCTACAGTTCCGGCAAAATCTTCGCAGTGGACTTCGCCACCATCGATTGGGATCCAGGTGCCGATGACCGAGTCCACAGCATTGCCGACCTCGAAATCCAGCAGTCCGGCGGCATCGGTAATGCCTCCACGAACGGCAACCTCGACGCCTACTTCCGCATCGCCAACAACCGCAGCCGCAGCATCCTCTCCGCTGGCACTCTCACGGTGGCTTCCAATGCCATCCTGAATGTGGACACCACCGCTGGAGTGGCGAACTCCCAGGCAGCTTCCACGAACAGCAGCTACCTCAGCAACAGCATCAGTTCCGGAGTGTCCGTCGCTTCTCTCATCGGCACCAACCGCCTCAGCAAATGGGGTGACGGCACACTTTATGTCCGCGGTGACAGCTCGGCCACCTTCTCCGGTTCCATGCTGATCGACCAGGGAGCTGTCTTTGTCACCCACAACGGTTCTCTCGGCTCCGGCCCTCTCACCGTGAATCGCTACGGCGTGCTCGAAGTCGGCGTCGCCAACTACACCCCCTCCAACTCCTCAGTCACTTACAACGAAGGCTCCATCGAGCGCTGGAGCGTGGACAATGCACGCAGCGGGACGCTGAATCTTAACCTCGCCACTCTCCAGGTGGCTGCGGATCAGGTCAGCAATGCTGCCACCACCATCTCCCTCAACGGCGGCGGCATCCAGGCTTATGAGCGTGGAGACGGCCTTTCCAACGCGCAGTTCGCCGGCGGTGTCCTCCGAACCCTTGGGGCTAGCATCAGCTTCGACATCACGGGCGACAACTTCCTCGGCAATCGTTATTACGAAGGGGCCAACGGCCTCGACGGCGGCAAGCAGACCAACGACAACCGTCCGATGGAAGAAGTCCTGGCCTCCGGTGCCATTCTGAACGTGAAAGGTGTCATCAGCGGCACCGGCAGCCTCACCAAAGTGGGCTATGACACCGTCATTCTTGCCGGTGAAAACACCTACGATGGTCCCACCGTCGTCACCGGCGGCAAGCTCATGATCGGCACGGATGACGCCCTCCCGACCACCACGGCCCTCGCCACCACCGCCAATGGCGTTCTCGATCTTAATGGTCAGAACCAGACCGTCGGCAGCCTCACGAACCTCGGCGTCACCGCATCTGGCGTGAACTCCACCAGCGGCTTCATCACCAACAGCGGCACCTCCGTCAGGACACTCACCGTTGGTAACGCAGTGGCCACCGACTTCGTTTACGCTGGCGTCATCCAGCACAACGTCGCCCTCACCAAGACCGGCGCTACCGCTCTCACCCTCAACAATGCCAACACCTACGTCGGTGCCACCACCATCTCCGGCGGTCAGATGATCCTCGCCGTCGATGCCGGCATTGATGACTCGGTCTGGCTCAATGTGGGCGCTGGCTCCACCTTCGATACCTCCTCGAAGGTCAGCTACACCTTCGATGGCCGGGTCAGCGGCGGCGGCACCGATGCTGCCGGCACCACCTTCGGCACCGTCGTCAATGCCGCCAAAATCACCGGCAATCTCATCATCGGAGACCACGTCGGTGAGATCAGCTCCATCGGCACCATGGCCCCGGGCGGCAATTCCATCGCAGGCGTCATCGCCTCCGCTGGCAACCAGATCGGTCACGTTTACACCAGTGCAGACCTCACGGTCTCCGGCCAGTTGGTCGGCACCCTCAGCACCACCGTTGACCGTCTCTCCATGCAGTTGAACGGCTCCACCTTCAATGCCGTGGCCCTCCTCGGCCTTGGCTGGGACCAGAGCGGTGGCCAGCTAATCACCGGCGCGCTTGACTACCTGACCGGTGTCCAGGGCAGCCTCGGCAACCACGACTACATCAACGTCGGCGGCACCCTCAACTTCAACCAATACGGACGCCTCGTCGTTTCCAACTTCGGTTCCTACACACCCATCGGCGGGGATGTCTTCAACCTCATCGACTGGGCCACCGCCTTCAATTCCAACGGCTTCACCGCCAATGCCGCCCTTTACAACGGCACAGGTGACGGCGGCTTCGACCTTGATCTGCCCACACTCGGCTCCGGCCTCTTCTGGGACACCAGCCTCTTCCTCAGTCACGGTGCCGTCTTCGTCGTGCCAGAGCCTTCCAGGGCCCTCCTCCTCCTCCTCGGCCTCCTGGCCCTCTTCATCCGCCGCCGCCGCGACTGACCCACCCATTCCGCTTTAAAAAGCGTTCTCTCAGAACCACGCCCTTGCAGGGCGTGGTTCTTTGTTTCAGTGGGGCACTGCCATTTTCATCTCATGGACTACTCTGCCATCATCAGCACCAAGCGCTCCCGCTTCCAGCTCCTCGAGGATCTCATGGGACACCCCGGCTTCTTTGACGACCCCAAAAAGGCCGGTGAACTCACCCGCGAACATCGCCAGCTCGACACCCTCCTGAAAAACTGGGACCTCTATCAAAAGCAGGTCACCGAACTCGCTGACAGCCGCGAGATGTCCACCTGCGGCGATCCCGAACTTGAGGCCATGGCCACCGCCGAGATACCCATCGTCCAGCGCCGCCTCTCCGAGCTCGAAAACCTCGTCCAGGTCGCCATCCTCCCCCCCGACCCCCTTGAGGGCCGCGATGCCCTCCTCGAAGTCCGCGCAGGCACCGGCGGCGACGAAGCCTCCCTCTTCGCCGCCGACCTCGTCCGCATGTATTCCCGCTTCGCCGAAGCCCGCGGCTGGAAGGTCGAAACCCTCGAATCCAGCCCCTCCGATGTCGGCGGCTTCAAGGAAATCGTCATGAAAATCAGCGGCGACGAAGTCTTCCGCCGCCTCCGTTACGAGAGCGGCGTCCACCGCGTCCAGCGTGTCCCCTCCACCGAGGCCCAGGGCCGCATCCACACCTCCGCGGCCACCGTCGCCGTCCTCCCAGAAGCCGAAGAAGTGGACTTCGAGCTCAAGCCCGACGAAGTCCGCATCGAAGTCTGCCGCTCCTCCGGCGCCGGCGGCCAGGGCGTCAACACCACCGACTCCGCCGTCCAGGTCATGCACATCCCCACCGGCACCATCGTCCGCTGCCAGGACGGCCGCAGCCAGATCAAAAACAAGGAAAAAGCCCTCACCATCCTCCGCTCACGCCTCCTCGAGCGCAAGCAGCAGGAAGAAGCCGCCAAATACTCCGCCCACCGCCGCGACCTCATCGGCAGCGGCGGCCGCGAAGAAAAAATCCGCACCTACAACTTCCCCCAGAACCGCGTCACCGACCACCGCATCGACCTCACCCTCTACAGCCTCGAAACCTTCATCGAAGGCAGGATCGACGACATGCTCGACAAGCTCCTCGCCACCGACCTCGAAGAGCGCCTCGCCGAAGCCGGCCTGCGTTGACGCACCTCCCCCTCCCGCACCATCCGCCTTCGGATGGCGTCCTTCCTCATGAAGCCCCTCCTCGAAGTCCTCACCTCCGGCACCACCTACCTGCAAAACCACGGCGTCGATGAGGCCAGGCTAAACATGGAGCACCTCCTCGCCCACGCCCTCGGCTGCCGCCGCCTAGACCTCTACCTCCGCTTCTCCGAGACCCTCCCCGAGTCCACCCTCGCCGACCTCCGCGGCCTCATCCGCCGCCGCGCCGAGGGCATCCCCCTCCAGCACCTCCTCGGCACCGTCGATTTCCTCGGCCACGAGCTCATCTCAGACCACCGCGCCCTCATCCCCCGTCCCGAGACCGAATACCTCGTCGATTGGCTCATCCGTGAGGTCGCCGCCTCTCGCCTCCCATGCCCCACCGCCGTGCTGGACATGGCCACCGGCTCCGGCTGTAT
>CAYMHJ010000053.1:0-26000 GCA_964390165.1 uncultured Prosthecobacter sp.
TTCTGGCGCATGTAGAAGGGCTTGATGCACTTCGGGTAGTTGTAGATCGTCACGGGGCCTTTGACGTGCTCTTCGGCGATGTAGCGTTCGTGCTCGGTTTGCAGTCCCTCTCCCCAGACGACGGGATGCTCGAAGCTGCGGCCTGTTTTCAAAAGGACATCCACGGCCTCCGTGTAGCTGATGCGCTCGAAGGGTTTGTCGAGCGTCTGCTGGAGGCGGGCGGTGAGTTCCTTGTCCACGAACTTGTTGAAGAACTCCAGCTCGTCCGGGCATTCGTCGATCATGGTTTTTACGAGGTAGCGCACGTTTTCTTCGGCGAGCGACATGTCATCCGTGAGATCATGGAAGGCCATCTCGGGCTCGATCATCCAGAACTCGGCAGCATGGCGAGCGGTGTTGCTGTTCTCGGCGCGGAAGGTGGGGCCGAAGGTGTAGATATTGCCCATGGCACAGGCAAAGGCTTCGCCCTGGAGCTGACCGCTGACGGTGAGGTAGGTGGGGCGGCCAAAGAAGTCTTCTTCAGGCTTCGCGGCTGTACCTTGCTTCAAAGTGGTGACGCGGAACATCTCGCCCGCGCCCTCGCAGTCGCTCGACGTCACGATGGGCGTGTGGACATAAAAGAACCCGCGCTCCTGGAAGAAACGATGCACGGCAAAGGCCATCTTGCTGCGCACACGGAAGACGCTGCCGTAGAGATTGGTACGCGGACGCAGGTGGGCGATGGTGCGCAGAAATTCAGGCGTGTGTCCCTTCTTTTGCAGCGGGTAGGTGCCGTCCGCTTCGCCGAGCAGACGCACATCCTTCGCCTGAAGTTCCCACCTTTGACCCTGGGCAGGGGAGGCGATGAGGTCTCCGTCAATCTCCACACTCGCGCCCGTGAGGATACCTGGCATTAGCACGTAGCAGGGCAGGGCGGCATCGACGACGACTTGCAGTCCTTTGAAGCAGGAGCCGTCGGTGAGTTCGATGAAGGAGCAGGCCTTTGAATCACGTCGCGTGCGCACCCAGCCACGGACGGTGATGTCGGAAAGGGGCGAGTCGGAGGCGAGAATCTGGCGCAATGAGTCAGGCATGGGCGGACTCTGGATGCGCCTCCCTTCGTGGTCAAAGCTGATCCTTCCCGACTCACCAAAAGCCCCACTGCTGGGTGCGCAGTGCGTAAATGCCGAGCAACAGATTTCCGAAGGCGTGCATGATGACGCAGGCGCCGAGACTGTGTGTGCGCACAGCCAGCCAATAAACGAGTGATCCCCAAACCAGCGCGCCGAGGTAATCTTCCGGCTGATGAGCCAGAATGACGAGTGCGGTGACGATGCCAAAGGCACGCCATGAGTGAGTGCCGAAGGGCACGCTTTGCCAGGGGGTATCTCCGGCATTGAGATAACGCATGAGAAAGCCGCGCCAGAACAGCTCCTCGACGAATGGCACAACGATCACCATCCGCACGAAGCGCATGAAGACGGCGGCCGCTTCGCCCACAGGCCAGGCGGCGAGCACGGTGGGATCGAAGCCTTCCTCCCTCTCCACCAACCCGAACCACGACCACCATTCAGGTGCGTTCTCGCCAGCGCCGAGTTTTTCAAACCCCCACGCGGGCGCGACCCACGCGGCGATGCCGATCACGGCGAGTGAAAATGCGAGTCCGATGCCGCGCCATGGCTGCATTTGATAATGACGGCGAAAACAGATTAGCAACCCGCCGCAGAGGAGCGTTTGGAGAGGGTAGATCCAGTGCTCGGGAGCTTTTTGATACCAAGGCAGCTCGGGGTTTTCGATGCGGAACCATCCTGGCACGGCCAGGACGGCCATAAAGACAAACAGCGGAGCCACATGTGCGGCGGTGGCGGAGTCGCGGAGTCGCTTGAGCATCGCTGAGCGTTACTGGCGCTGGATTTTTAGCACGCGGTTATTGTAGCTGTCCGTGATGAAGAGCTCGCCGCTGCTGGGATGCACGGTGACGCCGTGGGGGCGGGCGAGTTCGCATTTCAAAGGATCACCACCCACGCCGACGCTGCCTTTTTTTCCGGTGCCGGCGATGCGCTCGATCCTGCCAGTGGCAGGAATATAGCGACGTACGAGATGGCTTTCGGCATCCGCGATGATGACGGTGTCATCCTTGTCCACACAGAGATGCTTGGGGCCGTTCATCGTGGCTTCGAGAGCCGGGCCGCCATCGCCTTCACCGCCCTTTTTGCCGCTGGCGTTGACGACGGTTTTGATGCGGCCTGCTTTGTCCACGACGCGGAGCGCGTTGCCGCCGCGTTCGAGGATGTAGATGTTACCCTGATGATCCGCTGCGACGGCGCGTGGATCGACGAGCGGCTGCTCGATGGCAAGTTCGCCATCTTTGGGCATGCCTTTTTTGCCATTGCCCGCGACTACGCGAGCCTTGCCAGTAGCGAGATCGAGTTCATGCACCTGCCGCAGGTCAGCGATGTGCAGCTTGGTTTTATCCGGCGTCAAATTGCTGCAGTAAGGGCCGTTGCCGCGTGCTTTTTCAGCCGGCGCCTGCCAGCCTTCAAGGGTCTTCACGATGCGTGACTTCACATCGACCTCGCGGATGCGGCCATTCCAGGTATCGCCAATGAGGAGGTTGTCATTCGGCAGGATGGCGAAGTTGTGCGGACCATTGAACTGCGCGCGGAGAGCGGGGCCGCCATCGCCACTGAAGCCAGGCTTCAACTGGCCGGCGATGTGAGTGATCTGGCCGCCGCCATCGACTTGTAGGAGCCGGTTGCCCGAGACCATCTCGATGATCCACATGTGTCCGCCGGAGTCGAACTCAGTTCCGAAGGGTTCCAGGAGTTTGGCTTCCGTGGCCTGGACGTCCACGGCATCCAGTGTGCCTCCAGCGACCAGCAAAATCTGGTCTGCCTGAGCAGTGATGGCGATGATGACGACGGAAAGCAGGGCGGAAAATTTCATGGCAGAGAAGAATGATCTTGGTCGGGCAGCCTTCTCACGCCACCAAAAATGCCGTCATCATGCGAGAACACTTCCCGCCGTGGTCAGAATGTGTAGAGAAACTGGCCGCGCAGATCGGGGGGGAGTTCGTTCGGCAGTACTTTGACCACGCCGGAGGTGGTGGCCACGGTGATTGCGGTGTCTTCCATTTTCATGATGCGCACCTGGCCGAGGTTGCGACCGCCGGCCAGCACCAGCTGAATGGTGCGACCGATGAATTTCTGCCGGATGGCGGTGAGCAGCGCGAGCTTGTCAGCTTCGACTGCTCGTCGGGAGTCGTTCAGGGTCTGGAGCTTGGTTTGCAGGTTTTTGACCTCTTCTTTACGCGCGGTGATTTTGGCACGGATCGCCATCGCACCCTCGGCGGCTTTGAATTCGCCGCGTTTGATGACAGCGACTTTTTCGAGGTCGGCAATCTGGCTGCGGGCAGCTTCGAGACCTTCGTTGCTCTCCTGCTTTTGGTTGTAGAAATACCAGGCGGCGAAACCACCGGCAAAGAGGAGAAGTGTGAGGAAATTTTTCATGGATGAGATTGGGTGAGGGTTAGCGTGGATCTTTGGACTTCACGAGATCATGGCTTTTCTGAGCTTCGGCGAGAGCCGACTCGGCAGCCTGAATGGCTGTTTGCAGCCTGGCTGCTTCATTTTCTGCAGCAATGAGTTCTGAGGCGAGTTGTACGGCATATTGTTTCGCTCCGGCTTCGCCCGTGCCCGCGTAGGCGGGGATGTTTTTGCGGTGTTCCGCCATCTGGATGTCCATTTGCGCCAGTTCCTTTTGCAGGGACTGAACCTGGGCGTTGGCGGCATCGAGCTGCGTCTTGATCTCCTGGTTTTCCTTGCAGGAGGAGAGGCAGAGAACGGTCAGCAGGAGCAGCCAAGTGTGTGGCCGGAGGATGTGGGGATGTTTCATGGTGAGGTAATTCGGGTTCAGGCTATCAATCTGCGAAATTAGTGTCAATGCTTGTGAACTTGCTGGAAAAGAGGTTGCTGAACTCTGGCAGATTCGTAACAATCGCGCCTCCCGCCCCCCCTGACTCATGGAAATTCCCGGTGAAGGTCATCCTCGAACTCTGCCTCTCGATCGTAATCGTGAGCTGTTGAAGACCGCTCGTCAGGAGACTTATAAGACGGTCGGTGACATTCATCTCCCCGTTTACATCTGGGAACCCCCTGCGGAAAAAGCTCCTGCATATCCAAAATCTGTGGCGGCCTTCTTTTTCAGCAGCGGCTGGGACAACGGTCAGGTTGCTCAGTTTGCACCGCACTGTGTTTACTTTGCTTCGCGCGGGATGATGACCATGGCCTTTGATTATCGTGTCGCCAGCCGGCACAAGGCTGGTCCGCTGGAAGCGATCTCTGATGCACGCTCGGCCATGCGTTGGCTGCGGATGAATGCGGTGGAGTTGGGCATCAATCCTGGAAAGATCGCCGGAATCGGTGGCAGTGGTGGTGCTCATGCCGTTGCTTCCGCTGCGATGCTGAAAGCTTTCGATAATCCGGCTGAAAGCGCCACATGCAGTTCTGTGCCAAACGCACTCGTGCTGTTTAATCCAGTGCTTGATACCTCCAAGAGTGGCTTCGGCCTTGATCGATTCCCCGATCCCGGCGTCGCCAAGGAGGCGAATCTCATCCGCGCCATCGACAAAGGTCTGCAGCCGATGCTCATTATGCATGGCACTGGAGATCGAGTAGTCCCGTTCGCAGGCAGTTATGAATTTGCTCGTAAAAGCTCGAAGAAGAAAAACCTCTGCCGCTTCATTGAATTCGAGGGCCAGGGGCACGGCTTCTTCAATTTCAATCTCTCCTTCGAGATGTATGAGGCCACCCTCATGGCGATGGACGAGTTCTTCGTCGAGCTTGGCTTCATCGAGGCCGATCCCGAAGCTGGGCTCGGCAAGTTCGATTGAAGTAAAGAGCTTTGCGTCGGGAGGGTTCGCCCGCTAGATTTCGCGGAATCCCTCCTTGTATGCACCGCCTTGTTGATCGCTTGTATTCATTCGTCTTTGGGTGCCTGATCCTGACAGTTTCCGCGCGGGCAGATTTCGTCTCTGTCTGGTCGCTTGGTAACTGGGATGGAAATCCGCAGGAGTTTGGTGGAGCGAACGGTCCGACATCTGCCCCCGGCAGCGCGGCGTCGAAAGACAACGACTACTACTTCGCAGGAACGTATCCGGCGCCTATCGGTGTCGTGGCGGCTGCGGAGCCTTGGACGAACTTTGAGAATGGCTTGGATGACTGGACGACGACTCGGCGCATTCATTTCAATCTCACCGCAGGGCAGGCAACATCGACAGCGCGGATGCGGCTGAACCTGCATCACTGCTGGGGCGGTTGGTGGCACCCGACCACGGGGGCGTACATGAAAGGTTATGGTACGCACACTTTTGAGTTGCGGTGGAATGGTGTACTCATCAGCGCGAAAACGGTGATGAATCAGGGCACAGTGATCGTGGAGGTGAATGCGGGGGACTTCACGCCTGTGGCTGGAGAAAATGTTCTGGAGATCAGCCGCTCCATTCCGCTTTCGTCACCCAATGGCTCAGTGAGTCCTGACGCAATCACCTTGGAACTGGACCCAACCGCTCTTGTGGATGCCGATGAAGACGGCCTGCCGCGCTGGTGGGAGCAGGATCATGGTTTGAATGATGCCCTGCTGTCGGATGCGGCCCTGGATTCAGATCATGATGGTCTGACGAATGTGCAGGAATTCGCCTTTCACACGAATCCTCGCAATTTCGATAGCGATGGTGATGGTCTGAAGGATGGAGTGGAAACCGGTTCAAGTTTCTTTGTCAGTGCGGCAAACACGGGTACTGATCCGCTGAATGCCGACACGGATGGTGACACGCTGCTTGATGGTGATGAAGTGACCGCTATGCCGATGCCGAATCCGAACCTCATGGACACGGACGGCGATGGTGCAGGCGATGCCTGGGAGGTGCTCACGGGCTTTGATCCTACTTCTGCAGCTTCCCTCCCCCCAGTGTTCGCCGGGGCCATTGGTATCAAATTCGTTTCAGATGTGAATCCTCATAACAAGCTGCCATCCCAGGCGGTAACGGGCTTGTTTCCCCAACGGAACTTGAACTGCACCTGGCCGCTGACAGGCTGGCGGAATGGAGATGGTGGCACTTCTGACATAGCCGAACCACTGGTCGATGGCGTTGTGAATTGCGCTGGTGCTGCCGTTCCTGTGACGCTTGCCTGGACTTCCGATGGTGGTGCCTGGGCCAGCGGTAATGGTGAGACATCCATGGGGCGACTCCTGGATGGTTACTTGAGCGCGACCAGCTCTCAGCCGGCAAGCCTCACGCTCTCCAACATTCCTTTCACAAGCTACGATGTCTTGGTCTATGCGGGTTCTGTCTATGATGGTGCCCGTGCACGGATCAGGCTGAATGACAACACGGGCACGGACCGCCATTTTATCAGCGCCAGCACACGTCCGCAGCAGAGCTTCATTGAGCCCATCACCTCAGATTCTTCGAAGCCCTGGCGTGGCAATGCCATTCACTTTCGTGCCGTCACTGGCAGCACTCTGAATGTCAAGATGCTCACCGATAGTTGGCATTCCGGCGGCATACATGCCATCCAGATTGTGAACATGACTGTCGATGATGATGGCGATGGCATGCCGACTGCATGGGAGTTTGCCCATCAACTCCGGCCTGATATAAACGATGCCGCGCTCGATGCAGACGGCGATGGTCTGAACAATCTGGGTGAATACACGAGACACACCGATCCACGTCATGCCGATACCGATGGTGATGGCTTAAATGACAATGTGGAGACTGGCACGGGTGACTATGTCAGCACAACCAACACCGGCACGAATCCTCTCGTGGCAGACACAGATGGCGAAGGTCTCAGCGATGGTGCGGAGATGGCGGTTAAGCCTTTGTTCACCAACCCAACCATTGTGGACAGTGATGGCGACGGGAGATCCGATGCCGATGAAGTGGCGCGCGGCACGAATCCAAGAGGTGTGGATGCCGTGAATGCACGGATGCCGGTGATTCAAGCCGTGGGATCACACAGCTTTGACTGGAGCATCAGCGACATTCAGGTCATCTGGGATCACAAACGAGGTCAGCTCGAAGAAGGCAATTGGCGCTCGAATGATCTCTTCACCATCTCTCTGCAAAATTTGGCAGATACATCCGGCTCGGATGCCATGTATCTCGCCCTGACTCAGCGGGGAGGACGGCTGACATGGTATTTTCACACGAATCCGAGTGGAGCTTTCAGCAATCCTGACAACGACAACTACGGCATCTGGGACAGCGATTGGAATAGTCCTCCTTCGGTCGATCTGGCACCGCTGCTCGGCTTCAGCGGCCATGGTGCCGTGGACATCTCGGATCGCTTCCGGTTACGCGTGCAGGGAGCTTGTCCAAGCGGAGCTCAGACCGAGTGGAATGTGACCTTCAGTATCACGAACCAAACCACGCTCCAGACCGTCTTCACCCGCACCTACACGGGTTGTAAGGCGCATGATTTAATCCAGGATGGCAGTGCTCTCTGGCATGATCGCAGCAGCCCGCTGGTGGAGGATCGCTTCCAACTCTGGCAGCATGATGGTGTGCAGGTCTTCTTCCGCTCGGCGCTATTGACTGATACTGCGGCGTTCAGCGTCTGGCGTGATTCAGACAATGACGGAATGCCTGATGTTTGGGAGACAATCAATGGCCTGAGCATCAACTCTGCTGCCGACGCTACCTTCGACAATGACAGCGATGGTCTGAGCAATCTCCGCGAGTATCTCGCCAGCACGAACCCGAACGATGCTGACAGTGATGATGACTTGGCCAAAGATGGCGTGGAAGTCCAGGCGGGTAGTGACCCGCTGCTCGCCAGCAGCAAGCCGCCGTTGCATCACGGTACGCCTGCTGGAATCATTGGGGAAGATTTGAATGGCAACGGCATGCCTGATGCCTGGGAACAGTGGGCGGGCAGTTTTCATCTCAGTGCTTTGCTCGATGCGGATGGAGATGGCATGAGCAATGGTGATGAGTCTGAAGCGGGTACGAACCCTTTCGACCCGACATCACGCCTCTGGGTGGACTCGCAGCGCACGAGCAATGACCTCACGATTCGCTGGCCGTTGCTTCGCTATAAACAGCATCGCGTCTGGCAGAGTCCGAATCTCAGCGCGTGGTCCATGGTGACCGGAAGTCCAGTTGCTGTGGGCGAGGAGTATCAGCAGACTCTCGCGGGTGTGCTCGGAGGAGCGCCGATTTTTTATCAGGCACGTGTTCTGAATATCGACACGGATAATGATGGTGTCAGCGACTGGACTGAAGCCAACGTGCTCGGCTCCAACGCGACTAGCGGCAGCAGCACGCGCAGTGATGTGCCGGTGGATGCGAATCAAGATGGTAACACTGAAGGCACGCTGAGTGGTGACTACGCGACGCTTGTGGAGATGTTCCAGGGTGCTTCTGGCACGAGCGGTTTCCCCGGCGGTGGTGCTGACACGGGCGTGTCCCGTGTGCAGGCATCACGCTTCCTCATGCAGGCCGCCTTTGGCCCAACACTGGAGGCCATCCAGCGTGTGCAGCAGCTTGGTTACGATGCCTGGATCACGGAGCAGATGGCGAAGCCGAGCACGCTGCACTCGACGTACATCAAACAGATTTATGAGGACATCTTCAGTCATCGTCAAACGCGGGATTACAGCTTCGGCGGGACGGACGAGGATCCCTTCCTTTTTGGCAACAACATGATGACCGCCTTTGCCCGTGCGGCCATTCAGGGTGAGGATCAACTCCGCCAGCGTGTCGCATTCGCGCTTAGCCAGATCCTCGTCACCTCGCGGCGTGATGCGAACATCGAGAACCGCTGCCTAGGCATGGCGGACTACTATGACATCTTTGTGCGTCGGGCTTTTGGCAACTATCACGATATCCTGACGGAGGTCACTATGCATCCCGTCATGGGCCGTTACCTCAGTCATGTGGGCAATCAAAAGGCCGATCCGACCATCAACCGCTACCCGGATGAAAACTACGCCCGCGAAATCATGCAACTCTTCACCATCGGGCTTTGGAGGCTTAATCCCGATGGCTCAAGCCAGCTTGATGGCCTGGGCCAGCCGATCCCGACCTACTCCAATCCAGACATCACCCAGCTCGCGCGTGTGATGACCGGCTTCTGGTTCGGTGGTCAGACTTGGGGCGGCGGTGGATGGACGGAGCAGGACTTCGCCACGCCCATGTTCGTCCATGCGGACCGGCATGACTTCGGCTCGAAAACTCTTCCCGGTGGATATGTCATTCCAGCGCGCTCGCCCAGCTCAGAGAATGCGCGGCGCGATATCGAAGACGCCGTGGCCTACCTGTTCAACCACTCAAACACCGGCGTTTTCATTGGCAAACAGTTGATTCAGTTCCTTGTCACTGACAATCCCAGTCCAGCCTATATCCAAAGGGTCGGAGCCGTCTTCGCAGACAACGGCAGTAGTTTGCGTGGCGATCTCGGTGCTGTCGTGCGGGCTATCCTTCTGGATGAAGAAGCCCGGGATCCGCGCTTCACCGAAACCACGGTGCATGGCCGATTGAAAGAACCTGTGATCCGCGCCATGGCGCTCGGACGGGCCTTCGGCATGAAGCAGGTTCCGAACTTGCTGTGGTGGGACTGGAATGACTTCTTCAACGCCAGCCGTCAGGAGCCGACCTACGCGCCCAGTGTCTTCAATTACTACCGCCCCGACTACAAAGCACCCGGCCTGCTGACGCAAAACAAGCTCACCGCGCCTGTCTTCCAGATCACGGACAGCTACAGCTCCATCTCCTTTCCGAACCGGCTCTGGGACATGATCGAAAACGGCTTTCACCTCTGGGACACCTATCGTTTCCCCATCGATCTAGCGCGTGAGAAGGATCTCGCATCGACTCCCGAACGTCTTGTCGATCATCTGAATCTGCTTTTCTGCGCCGGGAAAATGCGCCCAAGCACGCGCACGTTGATTTTAGAGACTGTCGCCCAGATTCCTGCGGATCAAGCTGCCGCACGTGCCCGTGTGGCCGCCTATCTCGCCCTCGTCGCACCGGAGGGTGCTGTGATGAAATAGCCGAAACTGATATGAACTCCTCCACCCGACGTCGTTTCCTCAGCCAGAGCGCCTGCTCGGCTGTGAGCTGCATCCCAGTGATGAACATGCTGCTGAATCTGCAAATGGCCGGCAAGGCCGCTGCTCAGGGCTTGCCGACGGATCGTAAATCCCTCGTCTGTCTCTTCCTGCATGGCGGCATGGATTCCTTCAACTGGCTCGTGCCACGCGACTCCACCCGCCATGCCACCTACTCGACCACGCGTGGAAATCTCGCGTTGCCCATCATTCATCCCACGGAATCTGAGCTCAATCTGCGCGAACTCATCCAGAGCGGTGGTGATGGTCAGCTCTACGGCATTCATCCGAGTTGTTCGGGCCTTCAGGAAATGTTCAACGGCCTCGGTGGCGACTCCGCGAAACGCCGCGCGGCCATTTTATCCAACGTCGGCACGCTCATCCAGCCGGTGACGAAGGCGCAGTATCTCGCTGAGACAGTCCCGCTGCCGAAGTCGCTCTACTCCCACAGCGATCAGGTGGATCAGTGGCAGACTTCCGTGCCGCAGGGCATGACGCAGCTCAGTGGCTGGGGTGGTCGCGCAGCGGATGTGCTGCACACCGCGGTGAATGACGTCACCAGCGTCGCGATGAACATCTCACTCGCGGGAAACAATCTTTTGCAGGTAGGGAACAGCACCACGCAGTTCGTTGTCACGGACAGCGGCGCGCTGCGGCTCACGGGCGAAGATCAGTCCAGCGCGCTGCACCCGCTGCGGCTCAAGAATGCGGCTCACAAAAGCATCATCGAGCAGAGCTACGCAAATCTGATGCAGCAGTCCTACTCCCAGCTCACGAAGAGCAGCATCGAGCTCCAGGAGTTCTTCCTTCAGCAGTTCAACAACTACAACGACAGTGCCATCAGCGGCTTCTTCCCCTCCGAGAACTGGGTCGCCAGCAACTTCCTCGCTGCAGCAAAGATGATCGCTCTGCGCGGGCAGCTTGGACTTCGCCGCCAGACCATCTTCATCAGCCATCCAGGCTGGGATCATCATGGCGAGCTGCTGGAGGCGCAGACGGAGATGCTAGACCTCCTCGACCCCGCTCTCTTTGCCTTCCAGCGTGCTTTGGAGCAGCTTGGTGTGCAGGACAGCGTCATCACTTTCAGTGCCTCCGATTTCGGCCGCACGCTGCGCAGCAATGGCAACGGCACCGACCATGCCTGGGGTGGCAACGCGCTCATCATGGGCGGCCCCGTGCAGGGCGGGCGGATCTATGGCAGCTTCCCCGACCTTGCTTTGGAGAGCAATGACGACACCGGCTACGGCGGCCGCCTGATTCCGACCACCAGCGTCGATCAGTTCCTCGCAGAAATGCTGCGCTGGTTTGGTGTGCCTGCGGCCAACATGAGCTACGTCCTCCCGAACATCGCCAACTTCTATAACGTTAACTCCTCCAGCCTGCCCATCGGTTTCCTCAAACCCGGCACCTGGACCTGATTCATCATGCTTGTCATCCCCATCGTACTTTTCCTGATCTGTCTCGGCATCTGTCGTTGGGCCACGGGGAGGTTTGAGGAAATGTGGGCGCAGGGCGTGAAGGATCGCGTGCCCACTGCCCACACTGGCGCGGAGATGGCGCAGTTGTTCTTCAATTTCGAAGGCGTGAGCGATGTCGAGATCGTGGAGCACAACGCCATGGTCACGAATTACTTCGATCCCGCCCGCCGCCGCCTCTTCCTCAGTCGCGAAGTGGGGCAGGGGACCACCATGGCCGCCTGGACCGTCGCCCTGCACGAGGCCGGCCACGCCGTGCAGGAGGGCGATGCCCTCAACGACTACAAGTGGCGGCAGTCCGTGATCAAACTCAACCGCTATGCCCCTACGCTCGCCGCCGTGTTGGCTGCCGGTGGCATGATCCTGCTGAAGTTTCCGCCACGCTTCGCCATGATCGCCCTGCTGGCGCTCTGCCTCAGCATCCTGCTGCTGAATCTCGGCACCCTGTCCGTCGAGTTTCGCGCCAATGCCAGCCTCCGCCGCTTCCTGGAAAAGCATCTCACCAAATGGCCCACCGCGCTGGAGCGCATCCAGGGTTACCTCCACCGCGCCGCCACCCGCGAAGTCGGGGACATGCTCCGCTCCCCCCGCTACTTCCTTTTCAGCGCCATGCCCGGCTCAGGCACCTCCCGTCCGTTGAAAAAAGTGGAGGACGAGTGAGTAGGAAATGGGCGGTGGATGACATGCATCCAGCTTTGACAGGTGGAAGGCCGCCCGCTACACCTAGCGCCCGCCAAACCAACCCGTTCCGAATTCCCATGAGCAACAACTCCGCTAAAAAGATCATCAATGACCCGCTGAAGTGCGCCGACGAACTCTTCGAGGGCCTCGTGCTCGCCTATGACGGCAAGGCCCGCCGCGTGGGCAAGCGCTCCATCGTCATGAACGACCTGCGCCCTGACGCACCTGCGCTGCTCGTGGGTGGTGGTGC
This sequence comes from uncultured Prosthecobacter sp., assembly GCA_964390165.1. Classification (GTDB taxonomy): domain Bacteria; phylum Verrucomicrobiota; class Verrucomicrobiia; order Verrucomicrobiales; family Verrucomicrobiaceae; genus Prosthecobacter. The sequence continues at coordinate 12,502 of CAYMHJ010000053.1, forward strand.
CGGGCATGAGCCGATCTATCACGGCCTCGTCGGCAAAGGCATGGCCGATGGCGCTGCCGTGGGCGATATCTTCGCCGCACCTCCGCCTGACATCGTTTTGGAGGCCACCCAGGCCGTCAGCCGTGGCAAAGGCGTCCTCTATCTCTACGGCAACTACGCTGGTGACGTGATGAACTTCGACATCGGCGGCGAACTCGCTGCGGATGAGGGCATCACCGTCAAGACCGTCATCATCAATGACGACGTCTGCTCCGCGCCGCCAGACAAAAAGCAAAACCGCCGTGGTGTCGCCGGTCTCGTGCCCATCACCAAGCTCGCTGGTGCCGCCGCCAGCGTCGTTGATTCACTCGACGAACTCGTCCGTATCGCTCAAAAGGCCGTCGATATGACCCGCACCGTCGGCGTTTCCACAAAGCCAGGCTCCATCCCCGCCACCGGCGCTCCTACCTTCGACCTCGCCGATGACGTCATCGGACTCGGCATGGGCATCCATGGTGAAAAAGGCGTCGGCCTCATCCCCATGTGTTCCGCGGATGAACTTGCCCCGAAGATTCTCGAGCTCATCTTCGCCGATGACCTGCCGCTGAATGCCGGAGACGAGATCGTCTTCTTCGTGAACAGCCTCGGCTCCACCCACATGATGGAGTTGCTCATCCTCCTACGCGCTGCGAAGCCCATCCTTGAAGCCCGTGGCTTAAAGGTCCATCAGACCATCGTCGATAACATCGTCACCTGCCAGGAGATGGCCGGCGTCAGTTTCAGCATCACGAAGCTGGATGCGGAGCTGAAGCAGCTCTGGGATCTGCCTTGTGAGAGCGTCGGCTACACGAAGCTGTAGGTTGCGCCCCACTGCGCGATGAAAGGAAAGAAACTCGGACTTCGAGAGGTTCCCCTTTATCTAACTCCATGCGCAAAGCACTCGCCATCCTCCTTCTTGCCGCTGCCGCGGGGCTCGGTTTCTACTCCCTGCGCCAGACTGGCGTGGGGAGCACTTCCTCCACCCTCACGGTGTATTGCGCCGCCGGTTTGAAGAAGCCGGTCGAAGCCATCGCCATGGAGTTTGAACAGGAGACGGGCACACGCATTGAGCTGCAGTTTGGCGGCACGGGCACGCTGCTGAGCCAGCTCCGTATCGCGAACAAAGGAGATCTTTTCATCGCCGCTGACGATGGCTCACTGGCTGATGCCAGGAAGCTGGAGGTCATCCACGAAGTGTTACCGCTGGCGGTGCAGCATCCTGTCATCGCTGTAGCAAAAGGGAACCCCAAGGCCATTACCACGCTCGCTGATCTGGAGAAGCCGGACGTGAAGCTGGCGCTGCCGAATCCCGAGGCGGCGAGTGCAGGCAAAATTGCGATGAAGCTGCTCGGTACACGCTGGGAGGCTCTGGCAAAGAAGGCCGCAGTGATGAAGCCCACCGTCACGGAGATCGCTGCTGATGTGAAGCTGGGTGCCAGCGATGCCGCGCTGGTCTGGGACAGCACGGTGCCACAGTTTGAAGGGCTGGAAGCCATCAAGATTCCCGAACTTTCCAGCCATGCCGAGAATGCCAGCGCGGCAGTTTTAAAATCGGCAAAGTCCTCCGTCGATGCCTTGAAGTTTGCGCGTTACCTCTCCGCACCTGAAAAGGGTGGTGCCATCTTTGCAAAGCAGGGCTTCCAACCCGCTGGCGGTGACAAGTGGGCGGTGAAGCCCGAGCTGATTCTTTACAGTGGCGGTGTGAACCGGCCCGCCATCCAGGAACTTGTGCAGGAGTTTGCCAACCGTGAGGGAATCAGCGTGACGACGGTCTTCAACGGCTGCGGCATTCTTTGTGCGGCAATGAAGACGATGCAGGACACAACGAATCCGAAATTCCCCGACGTCTATTATGCCTGCGATGTCTGCTTTGTCCCGCCCGTGGCCGAGCACTTCCCCGAGGCCGTGCTGCTCACCGAGGCGGAGATCGTCATCGCCGTGCCAAAAGGCAATCCGAAGGGCATCAAGACTCTGGCCGACCTCGCCCAGAACGGGCTGCGTGTCGGGCTTTGCAACGCGGAGCAGTCCACCCTCGGCTTCATGACCGCTGGTATCCTGCGCAGCATGAACCTCTTTGAAAGTGTGATGAAAAACGCCTCCAGCCAGGTGCCCACGGGTGATTTTCTGGTGAATCAGCTCCGCACAGGTTCGCTGGATGCTGCGGTGGTTTATCTGACTAACATTCAGGGCCAGCCCGAACATTTTGATGCCATTCCTCTGCCTGCCGACAAGGCAAAGGCCATCCAACCCTTTGCCGTGAGGAAAGACTCGCCGAACAGTGCCATTGGGCATCGTTTACTGGACTATTTGAAGGCAAACAAAGGCAGCTTTGAGAAGGCAGGATTCGTCTGGCGCGGCGACACCGCCCCGGTGAAGAGCGGAGAGCTTGAGATTCCCGATTACCTCAAGCAGAAGTGATCCAATGATTCGACCTGCCTTTTCCGCACTGCTTCTACTCAGCGCCTGCACTCCTCCTCCCGCCGTGGAGGTGCTTACTGAGCCTCCTGCAATCAGCCTTCCGGAGTCCGTGCAGCAGCTCAGCGCCGATCAGGCTGCTGCTTGGATCCAAAGCACGCCGGACCTCGTGATCCTGGATCTTCGTGAAGACTGGGAGATCAAGAAGGATGGCCGCATCGCTGGATCAGTATGGGCGGATTTCCTGAACGATCAGCGCTTCGCTGATGCCACCGCCAAGCTCGATCCGGCCAAGCCCTGCCTGCTGTACTGTGCCATCGGCGGACGCTCGAAGCTGGCTGTGGAAAAGCTCATGGCGAAGGGCTTCACGAAAATAGCACTCTTATCCGGCGGATATGAGGAATGGCTGCGCGGCGGGAAACCCGTGCAGAAATCCTAAATCTAAACTGAGGTGGTGCGCTCCTGGCGGATCACTGCTCGATTTTGATCTTCGGAGCGTGCTTGCCGACCTTTTCGATCAGATCAGAGAAGAAATTACCGCCTTCTGTTTCCTGGTAATGGCGCATTGAAAGGCCGACAGCGAAGGCAGCGAGGAAGAGGCCCATGACGATCAATGCGGTGAGGCAGCCGCTCTCGCTGGTGTCAGGATAGCCGCTAACTTTCCGAACTGCGCGTGGTCTGGCTGGTGGTTTGTTGATCTTCCTGTAGTCGTCCGGACGTGGTGGTGGTGCGGAGTCGTGCGGGATTTCTGGCGGAGGGACGAAAATGGTGGGGATGGCTGCGGCGACGGCCTGGGGCTCGATCTCGTCGGTAGGAGGCTCGCTTTGGTAGAACACGGCCTGGATGTCGCCGAAAGCCACACGGTCTCCATCCTTGAGACGGGCTTCCTCGACGGTGGCGGAGTTGACGCGGGTGCCGTTGCTGGACTGCTGGTCAATGAGGAGGCAGGTGTCGTACTGCATCTCGATGATGGCGTGATGGCCGGAGACGGACGGGCTGTCGAGGACGATGATGCTGTCGGGATGCCTGCCGATGGTAGTGGTCCCGGCCTCCAGGGCGTGGGTCATTGAAGTGCCTTCATCCAGATGGAAAACGAGCGTGGCCATAAATCGAAAACTGGGGGAGTGAGATGAGCGGGGGCGGCTGACGGGGATTTCTAAAAGAGGCTTGGGTTTGACGGCGTGCAATATCTATGTTCGCATCCTCACATTCTTTGCGTAACTTATTCACCATGTTTTATGCCACTCTCCGCCAGATTTGCCGCCAGTTGTGTTTTGCAGCCATTTTGCTGAGTCTTTCCGCCCCTGTCATGGCTGACAAGCGTGACGATGCCGAGGAGGCTGCACAGGCTCTGGCGCGTGACCAGGAGAAACTGGGGGGATACACCTTCCGCTCCGAGGCGTGGGTCGGTGAACTTAGCAAGGACATCGGCAAGGCGGTGAAAATGCAGCTATTCAAGGGCCACGAGTACTGCATCGGCGTGGCGGTGCCGAAGAAGTCTGGCATCCGGGTGACGGGGGCAGTGCTGGATTTTCAGGGCAATCCGGTGGGGGAGATCCAGCCGGTGCTGGATGGCTGGGGCTTCCTGCTGTTTTTCAAACCACAGAAGACAGGTATCTATGTGACGACGATCCGTCTGGAGGAAGATGGCAAGCAGAAGGATACAGCCTGCGCGATCGTGACCGGCTACAAATGAGCGGGTGCCTCATTCGCGCAGCGCGACGGCGGGATCGACCCTGGCGGCGAACCACGCGGGGATGAGGGCGGCTAAGACGCAGAGGACGACGGCTAATGCGCAGATGGAGCTGAGATCGGCCGCTTCGACTTGTGCGGGAATCTCGCTGAGAAAGTAGATGTCCTGCGGGAAGAAGTCGCGCCCGGTGCGTGCAGCGATGAACTCGCGCAGATCATTGCGAAAATAGAGAACGGTGAAGCCGCTGGCGAGTCCCGTGAGCACGCCAACCATGGCAACGATGCCCGCCTGAGTGAGGAAGATGCCGATGATTTGCCCGGCTCGCGAGCCGAGCGCGGTGAGGATGCCGATCTCCTTCCGCTTTTGCGTGGTTACGGTGATGGTGGTGTTCATCACACAGAAAGCAGCGACCAGGATGATGAAGAAGAGCAGGAAGTAGAGCAGGGACTTTTGATTCTCTACAGTCTGAAGCATGTAGCCATGAATGTCCGTCCAGGTCCGCGGACGCCAGTCGAAGGGCAGCAGTTCCGAATGCATCCATTGGTAGGCGAGTCGATCTGCCAAGTCAGGATCTGCAAGCTCAACTTCGATTCCACTGACGTCGCCTTCGAGATTGAATAGTTCCTGGCCGATGTGGAGTGGAGCATAGCAGCGCTCGCCGGCGGTGTCGGCGCGGAGGATGGCGGTGACGGTGAGTTCTTGAGGGACGATGACGATTTCATCGCGTGCGGCTCTGGCCTTGGCGGGATCTTTTTCCTCCTCGGCGGCTCGGAGGTTGCGGATCATCTGGCGAATCGTTTCGCCAGCGAGGACGGAGAGTACATCACCGACTTTGACCTTGAGCTTTTTGGCAAGTCGGTCGGTGATGATGACATGGTCGCCTTTCAGGTCAAAGGTGCCCGAGATGCGATGGCGGTCGAGCTTTGTGAGGAGCGCGTTATCGGCGCCGTCTTTGAGGCCGAGAAGTTCCACGCCTTCGGGATCGCTTTTTCCAAAGCGAATGGCGGCGATTCCTTCGGCCATGGGGGTGGCGGAGATCACGCCGGGCTGCTGAAGCATGAGCTTCTGGACATCGCGCCAGTTCGAGCGCTGAATGGGCGGTGTATCTTCGGGGAGTTCGCCTGCGGGCCGTGCGTCCTGCATGAGCACGATGTGCGGTTCGAAGCCAAGGAGGAGCTTTTTAAACTCCACCTGCCACCCTTTGAAGATTGACATGACGACGACCAGCACACCGACGCCGAGCGTGACGCCGATAATCGAAATCAACGTAATGATGGAAACGAACGAGCGCTTTGGGCGCAGGTAGCGAAGGGCGAGGAAAAGGGGAGCGCTGGAGGGCATCGGCAGTTGATTAAGCCGTGGGCGTTGATGCGTGACCAGTGATTACTTCAGCCAGCGCTCAAAAAACGCATAGATCGTGGCATTCGACTCTTCGTTGGGGTCATGCTTTTCACGGTTGGTCATAGCGACCCGGTCCTTGTGACCGAGGACTTCATAAACGTCGCGGATATGATTGAGCGCAGTCCAGCGTTTCGGAGGATCTTCCGCACCACCGGAGACGAGGAAGGGGCGGGGGGCCATGAGGGCTTGAAATTCGACGAGGTCGTGGCCTTGCTCGATGAGTGTCCTGTAGGCCCCTGTGCGAGGACTATCCACTGAGACGAGACCCGGTTTGCGGGTGAATGCTGTATCAAGTCCGAGGTACCAGGGCTCTTGGTAGTTGATGCTCCCTCGCGTTTCATCAAAGACGATACCGGGATCTGACCACACGGCACAGGCAAATTTTTCCCAGAGGCACGCGCCAAACATGCTCCATTTCCCGCCATAGGAATGGCCTACAATGCCGATACGATTCGCGTCCACCTGCGGCATATTTGCGAGCGCTTGCCAGGCATTCGCAGAGACATAGCCGAGATAGCTCAAAGGCTGGCATTTCGCGCCAGCACTGAGCACAGGCTTGCGGGCATCTCCCCCTGGAGAACCGATACTGAGGCTAACGAAGCCACGCTTGGTGAGTTGATAAGCAAAGTCGCGCAGGGGTTTTGTGCTCAGACCGGCACTCGTTTCAGGATCATAATAAGGCACGAAGACCGCGGGGAAGGGGCCTTTGCCTTCGGGCAGGAGCAGGTAGCCTTCCGCGTGTTGATCCGGGGCGATCTGCACCCGCACGCGCTGCTGGGTGAAGTCCTCTCGAGGTTTAGTTTCCAGTACTTCCAGAGCAGGCTTTTCCAGCAGGGGAGGCCACTCGCCCATGATGCGATGCCAGTCGGCCAGGATTTCAGCGCGGCGTTCCTGCCACTCGGCGGGTGTTTTGATCGAGCGACCGCCTTTCATGAGCAAAGGGGAGCGGTAATCACCTCTCTGGGCAGCCCATTCCGGTGGCGGAGATGAGTTGGGCTCAGCGGCATGCATGGAGAGGGCTGTAAACGCGAGGAAAAGGTGGGTGTGCATGCTTTCTGTGTAGGCTGAAAAGGTGAATTCTGTCCAGAGATCACTCAGCGCAGGGTAACTGATAGTGTTCTAATGAGCGTATAAATAGTTACGGTTTTGTTAAATATAAACTTTGAAGCCTGCGTAGAAACCGGTATCTCCATAACCAATAGCCATGACTCTTTCTCAAGCACCCTCGTTTTTTCTGGAAGCTCCAGCTTTTCCAGCACGCCGTGCCGCACGCATGCGCATTCACTGGTTTGATTACGCCTTTTTTACTCTCGCGCTCATCGGCATTTGCGGTGGAGCACTTTTCCTGATCGAGCTCGGCTCTGCCCAAAGCAACGGCCAGGGTTCCATTGTCACTCGTTTTATGGATGAGGCGTCAGTCTGGCTGCCAGTGATCTCCCAGAAGCTTACGACTTACGGACTGCTTCTGCTGGCCAGTGTGGTGAATTCGGCGCTGATGGTGCTCTTTGTCCAACTGCTGCGCACGATGGATCGCACGTTCAGCCGTTCGCGCCAGCGCCGCTGGCCTGCTTCGAATCGAGTCCCTGCGCGTGCGCGTTCGGTTTATGTAAAAGCAACACACCAGCAGCAAGCTCCCGCTTTGAACCGCGACAGCTTTTTGCTAAGTCCGATTATTCGGTGAACTTGCCTCGGCAGGCGTTTTCATTCTCTTACATCCTTGAGGGAGGATAAAGTGACTGCCAGCAGCATCCAGACACCGCTAGGCTCCAGTCGGCCTTTCACGTTCTCTTCACTTCATTTTACCCAACAGGCGAGCTACGAGTTCATCGGACTTTTTCTCGGGGGAAGGATAGGTGTGGAAGAACCCATTTTTATAGCGGCTGCTGTTGATCACCGAGCCGGATTTGGCGTCATGCATGGTTACGTCCAAAGACAGCAGGTACATTGCCAGATCCCAGTACCAACGGTCCACATAAGTCACATAAAACTGGGTTCCTGACGGCATCTCCGCCTGCGCCCCTGAAGTGCTCGGGTAGCCTCGTTTGGCAAACGAGTTGCGCAGGTAGAGGTCGATGTCTCGACTCGAATTTGCGTGCTTCACCACATGCACTCTTGCCCCGGCTTCCAGAGCAACACTAGGGGGCCTGGGTTTGGCGGTGGATCCGCAAGAGACGATCATCGGGGTTACCAGCAGGAGTGCGGTGAGGAGGAGTTTGTTCATGGATGTTATTTCTGTTTGACGACGGCTTCAGAGCGTGTCGGCTTCATAAGAATAACCGGTTCCAGGCTGTTTTGTGACAGCATGGGCAAAAAAATCCACGAATCAGCCTTCGCGTTTTTGACGGCGTGCTATTCTCGCAGGCGAATACACGCACTCCATGAAACTGCTTTCACGCTCCGGGCTCACGACAACCCTTTGCCTCGCGACACTACTGCCGCTCGTGTCCATCACTGCGGCACCGACGAAGAAATCTTCGCCTCAACCGAAGACGGAACCGGCCCTCGAAGCCGAGTTCACCATGAACCCGCCGGAGCTGTCTCCGGCCAGCACCATTGAGGTCGTTTTCCCGACGCCAATGATCGACAAAGCCCGCGTCGGCAGCACGGAACCTGATTCACCGCTTACCATGAAGCCCGTGCTGAAGGGCGAGTTCCAGTGGATCAGCACGCGCAGTGGCCAGTTCAAACTCAGCGAGGCTCCGAAGTTCAATGCGAGCTACGACTTCGCTCTGCGCAAAGGGTTGACCGACCTTGCTGGCAAACCACTCTCCACCGATCAACTCGCCTCCGTGAGCAGCGCGCAGTTCCGCGTGATCGATCAATCACCCAAGTGGTTCGATAGCAGCGACTCCGACCGCACGCCGAAGTTTGTCTTCGAGTTCAATGACAACGTCGATGCCACGAAGGCCGCATCGAGCATCGTCTTCACTTCCGAAAAACCACCGCTCAAAGTGCCCGCGAAGGTTCGTCTCGCCACGGGCAAGGACTTCGGACGTAACCCATCGCCGCAGCCCACCTGGGCGGAAGAGATCGCGAAGGTGAAGCCGACACTCACGCAGGAAGCCACGCGCATGAGCGCTCTCGTCGTCGAGCCTGAGCAGCCGCTGCCCGTCGCCACGAATTGGAAGCTCAGCATCGCCACCACGCTCACGAACGCCTCCGGTCATGACACCCTCGCGCAGGGCGATGACATCGCGCTCGGCGAGGTGCGCCCCTTTAATGTCACTGGCGTCAGTGCTCACACACCTTTTGATTCCAGCTACTTCATCGACATCGACTTTAACAAAGCGCTCTATCCCAACCGCGATGAGGAATGGAAAGCCGCTGAGCTGGATGCCATCGCGCAGAAGATCGCCGCGCTGGTGACCATCGAGCCCAACATGCCGGTCAAAGCCTCGCTGATGCGCCGAACGCTGCGCCTGGAAGGCAGCTTCGAACTCAACAAACCCTACCGCATCATCGTTGATCCGCGTGTCACTTCGGGCGATGACCTTGCTTTGGAAAAGCCCGGCGAGCGCGAAATTACCTTCATCCCCAATCCACCGTATATCGCCGCGCCAAGCTTCATTCGTGCGCAGCTCGCGAAAGGGCTTGGCGACTATGAAATCACGGCGGCCAACGTGCGCGAGGTGCGTGTGCGCGTGAAAAAACTCACCGGCCCAGAGCTGCTGCAAGCGATGGACAAATACCGTGACTACCGCAGCAAGTTCTACCAGGATGATGAGAAGAAGAAAGGCTACAAACCCCTCGGAATTGACGATTATGCAGGCACGCAAATTTTTGAGCGCACCTTCCCGATTAACAAGGCGCTGGATAAGAGTGAGCTGATCAAACTGAATTGGAAGGAGATCCTCGCCGGAGCACCTGCCGCGCCGTTGTTTGTCGAGATCGAAGGTCGTGCGGCCGAGGGCATCATGCAGCAGGGCGTGATCACCCAGACGCTCGTGCAGTTCACCGATCTTGGCTTGATGCAAAAGAGCAATGGCCGCGAGACGATGATCTTCGCCACCTCGTTGACGACTGGCAAACCTGTCCCCGGCGTGCGCCTGACCATGGTGGACTCCGAGCAAAAACTCCTCGGCTATGCTGACACCGACGCGAACGGCATTGCCATACTGAAAGGTAGCGATCCATCTCTCGTGCTCGCCGAGATTGCCGGTGATTGCACCGCCATCCAGACGAACGAATCCGGCATCAACGGCGTCATCCCATACGACATCCCCACCGCTTGGGAAGACGTGTGGAAGCCCACCCGTCGCACCTTTGTCTTCAGTGATCGCCCGCTCTACCGCCCTGGAGATACGATGCATCTCAAAGCACACACACGACTTCGCAGTGGCGACTCTCTCACGCTCGACTCCGCCCCCATCAAAGGCCGCGTCAGCATCCGCGACCCGCGTTACCGCACCATCCTGGATAAAGAAATCACCTTCACCGCGAACGGCTCCTGGTCTGAGGACATGAAGCTGCCCGAAACACCACTCGGCTGGTATCACCTCACCGTCAGCTTTAACAAAGAAGGCAGCGACGAAGACTCTCCCGATGCCGGCCATCACAGCTTCCGCATCGACGACTACAAGCCGAACACTTTTGAAGTGAAGCTCGATGGCAAGAAGGTCGAAGTCCTGGCCGACCGAATCAAGCTGCCGATGAGCGCGAACTACTTCATGGGCAAGGCGCTCAGCCGTGCGAAGGTTAGTTGGAGTGCCTCATCCATGCGCACTTATGAAGCGCCCGCCGCTTTCAGTGAGTTCCACTTCGGCGATGCACCACGCTGGACGCACTACGGCAAAGATCGCGATGCCGACGGCTACTACGACGACAGCAATGACGATCCCGAAGGCGAGTGGTGGGTGAATGGCGATCTCTCCATTGACGACGATGGCAGCGCTGTTCTCGAAATGCCCATGCCACCGCCAGACCGTGCTGCCCTGCCGCAGCAGGTGCGCGTCAGTGCGGAGGTCACCGACATCAATCAGCAAACCATCAGCGCCGCGACAGAGTTCGAGGTGCCGGGGGCGGAGTTCATCCTCGGTGTCAAAGGCCCGCAGTTCTTTGGTCGTGCCGGTCAGGACACAACGGTGGAGATCGTCGCCATTGATAGCAAAGGCGCACCTGCTGCCGGAGCGGTGAAGATCGACCTCAAGATCGAGCGCCAGGAGTATCACACCCTCAAGATCGCTACCGCAGGAGGAGGCAGCACCACGAAGGATCAAGTCATCCTGCGTGAGGAATTGAAGCAGCAGTTTGATCTCAAACCACAAACCGCTGGCAGTGCACCGAGCGTGACCATTCCCTTCAAGCCCGCACGCGGCGGCACCTACTTTGTCACGGCCGAGGCCACTGATGCCAAAGGAAAGAAGGTCCTCTCGCGGATGCCGCTCTATGTCATCGGCGGCGATGAATTCCCCTGGGCCATGGAAGACGGCGCACGCATCCTGCTCCAGCCGGAGAAGAAGACGCTCAAGCCCGGCGAAGAGGCGGTCATCGTCGTGAAGACACCCATCTCCGGCACTGCGCTCGTCACAGTGGAGCGTAACCAAGTGCATCGTCAGTTCATCACCCAGCTCTCGCCAGAGAATCCAGTGATCAAAATCCCCGTGCAGGATGCCGAGGCACCGAATGTCTTCGTCTCCGTCATCCTCGTGCGAGGCAGCGATGCCAGCCCGAAACAGCACAAGATGCCCGAATACAAACTCGGCTACTGCGAGCTGACGGTGGAATCCAAGGTGAAGGAACTCAAGGTCACACTGAATCCCTCGAAGCCCGAAGTGAAACCCGGTGAGAACTTCGCCATCGCCGCGACCATCACCGACTATCAGGGCAAGCCCGTCTCGGGCAGCGAGATCACGCTTTATGCCGTGGATGAAGGCGTGCTCAGCCTCATGGGCCACACGACGCCAAACCCCAGCGAGTTCTTCCACGCGCCTATGCCGCTGGCCATCAACAACTACACCTCCTTCGATGACCTGCTGCCCGAGGAGTTCGCTGCGCGTGAGCGTTGGAATAAAGGCTTCGTCATCGGCGGCGGTGGTGAGGAAAATGAATCCCCTATCACCCTGCGGAAGAACTTCATCGCCACACCGCTCTGGCTCGCCACCGCGATGACCGATGCCAGCGGCCAGGTCACTGCTGACATCACCGCGCCGGACAATCTCACCCGCTATCGCCTCATGGCCGTCGCCGTCAGTGGCGCGGATCGTTTTGGCAGCGGCGAGTCCGCTTTCAAGATCAACAAGCCTCTCATGGTCGATCCCGTCGTGCCGCGCTTTGCCCGTCTTGGCGATGAGACCCTGCTGAAAGCCGTGTTGCACAACACAACGCCTTCCGCGGGCGAAGTCGAAGTCACTCTCGAACTCGACGCCACCGCCGACTTCATCAGCGAAGAGCGCTTCTTCATTCCTGCCGCCATCAAAGCGCCTGCAGACCCGAAAGTCTGGAAGCAGAAGGTGAGCCTCAAGGCCAATGAAACCGCCGCTGTCAGCTTCCCCGTGCAGTTCGCCAAACTCGGCACCGCGAAGTGGAAATGGTCCGCACGCACCATCGAAGGCTGGAGCGGCCCTGCTTTGAATGACGGCACCGAGTCCCTGCTGGAGGTCACGCATCCCGTGCCCGAGCTACGCGAAGTTCGTTACGCCCGCATCGGCAAGGAACCCGTGGACAATCTCCTCTCCAAAGTGAACCCCTCAGTGCTGGAGGGCGAAGGCACCGTCTCTGTCAGCCTCAGTACCTCCCGCTTGTTTGAGGCGCGCGATGCTCTGGAGTACATTTTACAATATCCCTACGGCTGCGCGGAGCAGAGCACCTCGGCCACCATTCCCTGGCTCGCGCTCGGCGGATATCAGAGCCTCTTCCCCGATCTACTCAGCGTCGAGAAAACCAAGGAAGCCGTGCAGCGTGGCGTGAACCGACTCCTCACCATGACCACCGAGGAAGGCGGCCTCGCCTACTGGCCCGGCGGTCAGGAGCCCAGCCTCTGGGGCAGTGCTTACGGCGGCTTCATGCTCATGCGTGCCCGCGATGCCGGAGCCAGCGTGCCGCCTGAGGTCATCGACAAAATCACCGCCTACCTCTCGAAGCGCCTGCGCGGTCTGGAGGAGGAAAAAGACCTCTATGTCATCACCGACTGCGCCTTTGCCCTCTACACCCTCGCGAAGGCCAAGAAGCCCGAACCAGCCTACCAAAACCTGCTTCACGCCAAGCGCGACCGTCTGCCCGAAGCTGCCCGCCTCTACACCTCACTCGCCATGTGCCTCAGCAACACCCCCGACGTGCAGATTAAAGAAATGCTCGGCTGGAAGCCCCCCGCACCGCCTGAGCCACCAAGGAAGGTTGCAAGCAAATCCAAGTCGAAGAAGAGCACGCCCAAGGTCATCGCAAAAGCTGCGCCACCTGCTCCCGTCTGGAGTCACTGGGCTGGTAACGGCGCGAACAAAGCCCTCCGCCTCATCGCCTACACCCACCTCGGCCTGACCAGCGATGCCGAAGCGCTCGCGCAATCAATCCTGCAATCCCGCAACGGTCGCGGCGAGTGGGGGAACACCTTTACCAATGCCTGGACCCTCACCGGCCTCGCCGCCTACGAACGCAGTTTGAAGAAGTCCGCCGAGCCCGTGCTCGCCAAAGTTATCTGGGATTCCCAGCAGCCCGAACTCAGCATCCCTGCCCATCCCGGAAGTGCCAAAGTCAGCTTCCCCATCGATGCCAAGCTCACCGCCACGCCGATGAAAATTGAGCTGCCCGCCGATCGCGAACTCTTCTCCCGGGTCGATGCTCGCAGCCATCCCCAGGACCGTGAATTCAAAGGCGAGAACAAAGGCTACGCCATCGAGCGCGCCTATGAAAAGCTCCTCCCCGACGGCTCCACCACCGAGCCCACCGACCTCCGCGTTGGCGACATGGTCGTCATTTCCCTGAACATTGAGATCGGCGGTGGTGACCGCTACCTCGCCATCAACGATCCTCTCCCCAG
>CAYMHJ010000054.1:0-25923 GCA_964390165.1 uncultured Prosthecobacter sp.
TAACAGGCTCTTTGAACCTCTTTCTGTTGGCAAGAGATGCCAAAAGACGAGGCCAGAAGTTTATTTCTGATGGCATGAAAGCAGCCCTGCGGACTTTGGCTCCTCCTTTGCTGGCAGGCGGTGTTATTGGAATCGGTCTCGTGGTCTGGCTTCATGCCTATACGATGGCTGCTCTCATCTGGATCGTGTGTTACGGCTTGGCTCTGCTGGCTACCGCTAGCTTTTCACCCAGCTCGCTTATTCGATTGGGCTGGCTTTTCCTGATCAGCGGACTGATTCTTTTTTGCCTATGGGCGGCAAATGGTGACGTGCGGTTGATTCCTGAGGATGAGGGAATAGCGGGTTTTGCCATGGCAGCCACCTTCGGCCTCCTCCACATCGGCTACGGCATCGCCGTCCTCGTCCGCAAGAAACCTGAGCCCCTGCCTGCGGAATGATCGACTTCGACCAGATCGACAAGACGATCCACGAGAAGGCGCGGCTGTCCATCATGACGCTGCTGGCTTCGCGTGGGGAGTGGTCGTTTCAGGATCTGAAGGCCGAGTTGGGCATGAGCGATGGCAATCTCATCACTCATCTCCGCATCCTCACTGCGGCTGAATTTGTCAAAGAAGAGCGCGACGACTCCGGCACCCGCCCCCGCACCGCCTACAAGCTCACCGCCGCCGGCAGCAAAGCCTTCAAGAGCTACATCGACCTCCTCGAATCCATCGTGAAGACCCTGAAACCAGAAACCTGACTCCCCTTTTTGCCCTTAAACTTTGTAATACAAAGCGATGCCAACCAAGTACCCTGAACAATCCATGAACCTCCACCTAGCCCAACACCACGGCATGTGCTTCGGCGTGCGCGATGCCCTCCGCGCCACGCATGACGCCGCCATGCACGAACCCGTCACCATTCTCGGACAGCTCGTCCACAACCCCGTCGTGGAGGCGCATTTGAAGACACTCGGCGTCCGCAGAGGCCAGCTCGAATCGCAGGACTCCGCCACCACTCAGCGAGTCGTCATCACCGCCCATGGTGCAGCAGATGCACAACGACAGGCTTGGCAAAGCGCAGGCCACACGGTCACCGACACGACCTGCCCGCTCGTGCGGAAGGCGCATCAGGCGCTCGCCATCCTCGTGCAGGAAGGTTACCACCCCATCGTCATCGGCCAGCGACAGCATGTCGAAGTACGTGGCTTGATCGGCGATTTCCCGGAAGCCAGTGTCGTGCTCGATGAGGTCGATGTGCTCAAGATTCCCGCCTCGACGAGACTCGGCGTGGTCTCCCAGACTACACAGCCGCTGGATCGTGTGTTGGAACTCGTCGCCGCCATCAAGCGCCAGCATCCACGCGCTGAGGTGCGCTTTGTCGATACAGTCTGCCATCCCACGAAGCAGCGCCAAACCGCCTTGGAGGAGCTTTGCCAGCGATGCCAGGTCGTGATCGTCATCGGCGGACGCAACAGCAACAACACCCGCCAGCTCACCGAAAAAGCCACCCGCCTCGGAGCCCGCGCGCACCAGATCGAAACGCCCGACGACCTCCGCGAAGAATGGTTCACCGGCATCACCGAAGTCGGCATCACCGCCGGCACCTCCACCCTCGATGAAACCGTCACCGCCGTGATGAATCGCCTGCGCCAAATGACTCCCAACTAAGAACAAGGAACCAAGAACCAACAACAACGAACCCATGAACACCCAAGCCTGGATCACCCACTTCGAGCGCAACACGCGTCTCAACGACACTCTCGAACTCCCCACCGAAGCCTGCACGCTGCCCGAGAGCGTCCGCCGACCTCTGGCCGCCTCCATCGCCACCTTCCAGCTCGGCGAATCCGGCACCGGCTCGCGCCTCCGACGCTATGCCCGTGAGGTCGCCCCACTGGAGAACTTCCGTGGCTATCAGTGCGCCATCGACCTCTTCGTCGCCGAGGAGCAAAGCCACTCACGTCTGCTTGCGCGAACCGTGGAGCACCTCGGCGGCAAGCTGCTCACGAAGCAATGGACGAACTCCGTCTTCCGCCGCCTGCGCTTTCTCGTGAATCTCGAGTTCGCCATCCAGGTTCTGCTCACGGCGGAACTGATCGCCGAGGTCTATTTCGGTACGCTTTACCTCCGCTGCACCGACCCCGTCGTGAACAAAGTCTCCCACAAGCTCCTGCGCGATGAAATGAAGCACCTCACCTTCCAGCGCGATTTCCTCAGCGAGAGGATCGCCACCTTTGCGCCGTTAGGTCGCTGGCTCTGGCGTGCGCAGTTCCAGGCCATCCACGCCATCACCGCCACCGTCGTCGCCTGGGATCATCGACACACCCTTCGCGCCCTCGGCGTGAACCCCGCCGACTTCCGCCAGCGCTGCCTGCAAGCCTGGACCCGCTATCAGGAGCGGCTGGAAGCGGAGGTCATGAAGCTGGATCAAACCAGGACCACGTGGTTTCAACACGAAAGCCAGTCAGCCGCGAAAACGCAGGCCAGTGGCTTGAGACGAGCTGGAGACCTCTGAAACCAGCCTTGCAAGCGCTCCCGGCAGCCGCCACCATCGGCGCGCTATGCTGAAACTTGGACTCATTGGCTGTGGAAAGATGGGCGGCGCGCTGTTGCGCGGCGTGGAAAAGGCGTTGGGCAAAAAAGAACTCGCCGTGGTGCTGAGCGATGTGGTGCCTGCCGCTGTCGAGGCTTTGCAGAAGGGGCTCACCTGCTCCGTGACGATCGGCACGCCTGCGCAAGTCGCGGCGGCATCGGACGTGGTCCTGCTCGCCGTGAAGCCGGGGGACATGCAGGCGCTGTGCAAAGAGCTGTCGAAAGTGAAAGGCAGCCGACTTTATCTCAGCATCGCTGCGGGGTTGAAGGTGGCGGATTTGGAAAGCTGGCTCGGGGTGAAGCAACGTGTCATCCGCTCCATGCCGAACACGCCTGCGCTCGTGGCGACAGGAGCGGCGGCTTTTTCGCGGGGCAGTTCGGCGACGGCGGAGGACGCGGCGCTGGCCAAGGAAATCCTCGGTGCCGTGGGCACGGCGGATGAAGTTTCCGAAAAGCTGCTCGATGCCGTGACCGGCCTCAGCGGCAGCGGTCCGGCCTATGTTTATACCGTGATCGAAGCACTGGCCGATGGTGGTGTGCTCATGGGCCTGCCACGTACCACGGCGCTGACCTTGGCGGCTCAAACCGTGGCTGGTGCAGCGAAGATGGTGCTGGAGACTGGGAAGCACCCGGCGGCACTGCGCGATGAAGTCACGAGCCCCGGAGGGACGACGATTGCCGGACTGGAGCAGCTCGAAGCCCATGGTCTGCGCAACGCGCTGATCCAGGCGGTGCGCAAAGCGACGGAGAAGAGCGTGCAGCTCGGTGGGAAGTAGGGGCTAACCAGTGATCGAACAGCACAGCATCATGTTCTGTGCTGTCGACCTCAGTTGCCCACCGCCTTCCAGACTTGGCGAGCTTTCCAGCCACGCCAGCCTGCCCAGATGGCCACCAGGGCGGCCACGCCAGCGATGCAGAACTGGATGAGACTTTGCATCCCGCTGGCCAGCCACTTCATCTCGCTGGCGAGCTTCATGGTGTCAGACTGGTAGGGGATCAGCGCCACCAGAGTTTTGGTGCCGTCGCTCAGCTCGTCGTATTGGGCCTGAGACACCTCGATCTCGGCCGTGCCTTGGGCAGGATTGGGCGATGAGATGTAGGCTTTGCCCATATTCCATTCCTCGAAGCGATTTTTCGACATCAGATCATAGGACAGGCTGAGCAGATAGCTCGTGGTGCTGCGTGTGCGGCCCTTGGTGCTCGTGCTGGTGTGCTCCTGAGTGCGGTGCCCTTTTACAACTGCCTCAGCAACGACACCTTCCTTTCGAATCGCAGCCACTTTGGCCTCAGTCTCGAGGGTGATGCCGATGAGTGCTGGCGCGACGAGTGCACAAACAATGGCGGTCACAAACCACCACTCTCCAGGTTTACTCTTCCGTTTTTGGGTGGCGGGGGGAATTGATGTCGTGTTGCTCATGAGTTGAAGGGAGGCAGACGCTTAGTGCCTATCCTTGAGTAATCCCTCGCATGCCGGCTGTTACACGAAGTGCTGCCCGGGCTTTCCCCACTAGCCCATCGCGATGAAGACACGAGCCCTGGTGCACGATGATTACGGGACTCGAGCAACTCGAAGTCCATGGCCTGCGCAAGGCGCTGATCCGAATGTGCGCAAGGCGGCTGAGAAGAGCGTTCAGCTCGACGCAAAGTGGGGGCGTCTAAAGCTTGCCCTTGCGCAGGATGTGGACGCCCAACATGCCAAAGGTGATCATCGACGGCACGGCGAGGAAGTGCAGCCAGACGATGAGCGTGTTCGCGTAATCGAGTCCGGCAAAGTTGGAGCGCGCCCATTGCAGCACGAGCCAGCCGATGACGAGGCTGATGCTACCCAAAAGGCTGACGAGCAGGAAAAAGAGGCTGCCTTCATTCATCTCAATTAGCTTGTGTGTGATGGCGCGGGGCTGCTCGCTCTTCTGGAGGAACATGGCGGCGGAGAGCATGTAGATCTGCGTGCCGACGAGTGCGGCGAGCAGGAGAAGCACCTGACTGTGAACGCCGAAGATGCTGAGACCAGCAACATTGACGATGCCAGTCATGCCCGCGATGCCTTGAAGCACGGTGGCGAGGATGATCAAAAGCAGGCCAGCAAGTTCGAACATGCGAGGGCGCTCGGAGAGGATGAAAAGCAGGTGCCTCATGCCATCGCGCCATGTGCGGAGATGTGGGGTGCGCTCGACGGGTGGTGGACGCAGGCCGGAGACGATCTCGACGGTGCTGGCCTTCTTTTTCAGTGCCTTGATCAGCAGTTCGGAGGCGAACTCCATGCCGCTGGCGCGGATGTCCCAGGTTTGGTAAGCGGTCTTTTTCAGGCAGCGGAAGCCGGAGTTGCAGTCGCTGAGCTTGCCTTTGAAAAGCAGGTTGATCAGGCCCGTGAGCACTGGCGTGCCGAGGATGCGATGCAGCGTGGGCATGGCACCAGGCTCGATGACGCCTTTCATGCGGGAGGCGATGCCCATGTCGGCATCCGCCTTCGAGGTGGTCTGGTACAGCTCCAACGAGTTTTCGTAAAAGTAGGTGCCATCGGCATCGGCAAACATGACGTACTTGCCCTCCGCAGCCTCGATGCCGCCGCGCAGTGCCGCGCCGTAGCCGCGTGTCGGGACAGGCACGACTCGGGCACCACGATCTGTGGCGATTTGGCGCGAGTCATCCGTGCTGCCGTTGTCAGCCACGACGATCTCGTACTTCAGCGATGGATCGGCTTCGAGCGACTTGCGGACAGCGTCGATGCAGATCGCGATGGTGCGGCTTTCGTTGAGGCAGGGGAAGACAAAGGTGAGATCCATGGAGAATGACGAATGACGAATTTCCTAATGACGAAACATTTGAAGATAGCGTTTAGATGGCCAGAAGCTCTTTCGCCGCTTTCTCGATGGCAGGCAGCAGCTCGGCTGGAAGATCGGTCAGCAGGGGCAAAGCAGGGCCGGTTTGCGCGATGCCTGCAAGGGTCACAGCGTGATGCAGGACGAGGATGGGGCTGTGGGCATTCCGCAGATCTTCGAGCGGCTTGAAGATGGCGCGGATCTGCTCGGCTTTCTCATAATCGCCGGCATGAATGGCGTGCATCATGTCCGTGCTGAGCTGGGGTTTCACGCAGACGCAGCCAGCGGTGAAGCCAGTGATGCCGAAATCACGCAGATGGATAATGGCGGGTTGCTCGCCAATGCCGGAGACGATGAGGTCGGTGTTCACCAGCGTGATGAGTTTGCTCAAGTAGGCGTCCTGGGCGGGGTCGGGCTTCACGACGGCGTATTTGATCCAGGAGATGAGGCCGTCATTCACGAGTTCGGCGGCGAGTTCGGGCGTGATGTAGGACTCGTCCTTGATGTAGAGAACGGCTTTCAAACCGGAGCGCTCGACGAAGTGGCGGATGGCAGTGGCCACACCGGCTGGCTTCGAGGGGAAGAGCGTGGGCAGGAGCATCGCGGTGGGGAATTCGTGATCCTTCAGCATCGCGGCCTGATCCATCGCGGTGCCATACATGGGGCCGACGCTGGGGACCATCCAGAGATCCTCGGGGGCGATCTCGCGCAGCATGGTGAGCAGGGCAGGATACTCGGACGGGGCGATGTTGTAGAGGTTTGCATTGCCCCCATAAAGCAGCGTGCGGATGCCACCGGCATACATGTGATTCACGAGCTTTTCGTTTTCCGCACGGCTGAGACTGAGGTCGGCGTTCCGGCACAGCGGCGGGACGGCGATGACGGAACTGCGGAGATCGGCGGGGGCGTTGACGGGCGTGGTCTTCATGCGAGCGCGCATACAACGGAGCGCGGGCTTTTGGGCAAATGGAAAGCTGTGGTAAGAACGGGTGCCGTCAGTCCACAAAGAGAAACTCATTTGAGTTCAACAAAGCTAGGCAGTAGTCGGCGAGTGCGGCCTGGAAACTGCCCGCGAGCTTGATTTGCTGCTCGATGAACGTGACGCCCGAGGTGATTTCGGCCTCGGTGGCGGTTCGGGAAAGGCAGAGACGTGTGGCGGCGGTGATGATGGCGCGAGTGTCGGAGCTGTGCTTCTCAGTCAGGGTGGTGGCGAGCTTCGCGGCAGCGTCGTGGGCGAAGTCGGAGTTCAGCAGCGTGAGGGCCTGCGGGGCGGTGGTGGACTCGTTTCTACGGGCGCAACTGATCTGCGCGTCAGGCCTGTCAAAGAGGTCGAAGAGCGGGTGGCGGAGGTTTCTGCGTGCGAAGATATAGACGCTGCGGCGGGTGTGCTCGGTGACATCGTCCGTGATCTTGTACTGACCTTTCAGCAAGGTGTCGCTGACCACCTTCGGCAATGGCAGACGCACGCCTGGGCCGCCGGGTTTGAGATTGAGCTGTCCAGAGACGGCGAGCATGGCATCCCGCAGCATCTCGCCGGTGAGGCGCCGCTGCGGGAGCTTGGCCTGACGATAGGTCGGCGACATGACGATGAGCTTATGGAGACTTTTCAGGCTCCAGTTTTGCCGGGGAAGTTCGGCGGCCAGCCAATCCAGCAGCGCGGGATTCGTGGGCGCTTCGCCCTGCTGGCCGAGATCGCCAGGGACGGCGGCGAGGGGTTTCCCGAAGTGCTGCTGCCAGATCCGATTCGCCATGGCGCGGAGGAAGAGGGCGTTGTCTTTGCTGGCGAGCCATTGGGCAAAGGCGGCACGGTCGGGCTCGTCCATTCTGCCAAAAATGCGCGGAATGGCAGGTTTGATCTCGGGTCCGGGGCGTTTGAAATCACCACGCACGAAGACGGTGCTGGCAGGCACGCCTTCAGTGAAGACGCGCACGCTGGGGCCGAGTGGCTTGCGCTCTTTCGGCAGGACGGTGTTATCAAAGAAGGCGCGCAGGCGGTAGAAGTCGGCCTGGCTGATGGGGTCGTAAGGATGGTCGTGGCACTGCGCGCAGCCGACGGTGAGCCCGAGCCCGACGGCACCGACGGTGCTGGTGATATCGTTGAGCAGAACGTGGCGGCGCTCGGACTGGTTGTTCAGGTCTGGCATGTCCGGCACGGTGAAAAGGAAGGCCGTGGCGCTTGCGTCGCCATTTGGAAGAAGGTCGCCAGCGATCTGCTGCTGCACGAATTGATCGAAGGGCATGTCGTCATTCAGCGCTTTGATGACCCAGTCCCGATACTGCCAGGCGCGGCCACGTTCGGCATCGTATTCAAAGCCATCCGTCTCGGCGAAGCGGGCGAGATCGAGCCACCATTGTGCCCAGTGTTCGCCGTACTGTGTTGATGCCAGGAGCCGATCCACCAGGGCTTCATAAGCATCATCAGACGGATCCGACGGATCTGGAGGTAGACCGGTGAGATCAAAAGTCACACGCCGGATAAGTGTGGCGGCATCGGCTGGCGGTGACTGAGGTGGGGAAAGCTTTTCGAGGCTGGCATTTGCACCCGCTTTCGCCAGCGGCTGGAAGGCCCAGTGCACGCGGTCCTTCGCCGTGATCGGTGGCTCATCCTTCACTGGATCAGACGAGGCACGAATGGCGACGGCATGAACCCGTGTCACGCCGAGCAGCATGACGAGGTATGTCATCGTGATTCGCAGATGCTTCGTCATTCGATTATTCGTATTTCATCGTTCCTCACGCCAGCACGCCTTTCACCACATGGCATTCATCCACGCCGGTGAGCTTTTGATCGAGGCCGTTCAGGCGGAAGGTGAGGCGGTCGTGATCCATGCCGAGGAGGTGCAGGATGGTGGCGTGGAGATCGTGGATGTGGACTTTGTCCAGCGCGGCACGGAGGCCGAATTCATCGGTGGCTCCATGGACGTGACCGTGCTTCACGCCAGCGCCGAAGAGCACGGTGGTGAAGCCCCAGGGGTTGTGATCGCGGCCGACTCCTTTTTCACTCATGGGCATGCGGCCAAACTCGCCACCCCAGATGACGAGGGTGTCATCGAGCAGGCCGCGCTGTTTGAGATCGCGTAGCAGACCAGCGACGGGGATGTCCGTGCGGGCGCAGTAGTCGCTGTGGTTTTTGAGGACGTTCTCGTGAGCGTCCCAGCCATTCGTATCGCCAGAGTATAGCTGCACGAAGCGCACGCCACGCTCAATCATGCGGCGTGCGATCAGGCAACGTGTGCCGAACTCTTTGGTCGTCGGATGGTCGATGCCGTAGAGATGCTTCGTGGCTTCGGATTCGCGCGAAATGTCCACCGCCTCAGGTGCGGCGGATTGCATGCGGAAGGCCAGCTCGTAGGCGCGGATGCGGGCGTCGAGCACGCTGTCGCCTTCATGCCGGGCGAGATGGGTGGTATTCATCTGCTGGATGAGATCCAGCGTGGCGCGCTGACGAGCGCTGTTGTGCGGGCTTTTCAGATCCAGGATGGGATGCTCGCCAGCGCGCATGGTGGTGCCTTGATAAGTCGCTGGCAAAAAGCCGCTGCCCCAGGCAGGCGGGCCGCCTTTGAGGCCACCGCCAGGGTCGGGCATAACGACAAAGGCGGGCATGTCCGCATTCTCGGTGCCGAGACCATACGAGACCCAGCTCCCCATGCTTGGCTTGCCCATCTGAATGGAGCCGGTGTTCATCTGATAGACGGACTGCGGGTGGTTCACGCTGTCACCATGGCAACTGCGGATCACGCACATCTCGTCCGCCAGTTCCGCCATGTTGGGCAGGAAGTCGCTGATCTCGATGCCGCTCTGGCCGTGCTTCCGAAACGGCTTCACCGGCGCAAGCAGCGGGTTTTGCGCGACTTTACGGCGTGTCTCGACGGCACCGTAACTGTCAGGCAAAGGCTTGCCTGCATGGCGGATGAGGTCGGGCTTCGGATCGAAAAGATCGACATGGCTCGGCCCGCCGTGCATGAAGAGCCAGATGACGCGCTTCGCTTTTGCGGGGAAGTGGGAGCGGCCTTCAGCACCCAGTGCGTCGCTTTGCAAAAGGTGCGAAGCCGCGATGCCGGACAAGCCAACTCCAGCGCTGCCCAGAAGGCGGCGGCGGGAGAAGGTGGGCGGAGTGTGCATGGCGCAAGAACGTGATCATGCTGCCACATCCATCATCCGCCCGTCAATACCTTGGCACTTCGGGATCGACGAGCTCGGACCAGGCATCAATGCCGCCGCGCATGGACTGCGTCTGGCGGAAGCCGTGCTGGCGCAGCCAGGTAGCGGCCCGCTGGCTTCTCATGCCGTGGTGGCAGTAGATGATGATGTGCTGATTCACATCAAAGAAGCGCTGCGGGGCCAGCTCGCCGAACTGCGAGAGCGGCACCAGTTCGGCATTCGGCAGGCGGCAGATCTGCCATTCATCCTGTTCGCGGCAGTCGATAATCCGGGGCTGCTGCCCAGGTCTGCCGAGCAGGTAGCTCACATCATCCACGCTGACTTCGAGAGGCAGATCGTTCATGGCGGACTCGACTTAGGGGCGGACGGTGACAGGCGTGCCCTGGGACACGTTGTTGTAGAAAATCGCGGCCATGTGGCCGGGCATGCGCACGCAGCCATGGCTGGCGGGATAGCCGGGGAGGAAGCCCTCGTGCATGCCGGTGCCGCCGCTGAAGCGCATGAAGTGATGCATCTTCGAGCCCTCGAAGCGGGTGCCTGGAGGCGCCTTGTCCTTCGTGATGTCGATGTTTGCCACCACGACCTGTCCATTCGCATCGACGAAGTCGCCGTACAGGTTGGATTTATGCCACTGGTCCTTCTGGATGATTTTGAAGTTTCCGGTGATCGTGGTGTGCTTCTCATCACCCGTGGAGAGGGCCGACACACCAGCGAGCGAACCGCCTTTGTAAAAATAAGCCTTCTGATCGCTGAGGTCGATCACGATGCTCGGTGCGCCAGCCATGCCGTCACCATCCCAGTAGGAGACAAGGTCCTGATTGTAGAGTGCCGAATGGGGCACCACAGCAGGATTGAATGCCTCTAAATACTGTGTTTGCGCACTGGAGCTGCCAGAGTTCGCGCATGAGGCGAGCATGCCAAGCAGGGAAAGGGCGGTGAGACGTAGAAACAGGTCGTGTGTGAGCATCTCGATCAGCGGGGGCGGAGGGAACGGAAAGCGGCGCGGAGAATGCCGCACAGGGTTACTTCTGTCCACTGCTTACTGGCTTTTCACCCAGGCTGGTTTGGCGAAGTCGGCCGGTCGGCCGACCAAAGGTTTTTTGACAAGGCTTGCAGGAACATGGCTGTCTATGCGTATGGTTGTGCCTGTTTTTGATACCGAAAACCATGACCACCCCGTCCAACTCATCCCGCCGTTCCTTCCTGACCCACGCCGCTGGCGCTGTGGCAGCTCCTTTCATCCTGCCTTCCCGAGTGTGGTCGGCGGAAACCGCGCCGAACTCGCGCATCAACCTCGGCTTCATCGGCATGGGTAAGATGAACAGCGGCCATCTCGGCAACTTCCTCGGCCGTGAGAGCGTGAATGTAGCTGCTGTCTGCGATGTGGATACCAATCGCCGCAACAACGCCAAGGCCACCGTCGAGAAGCGCTATGGCGAGAAAAAAGACGGCAGCTACAAGGGCTGCGATGCCTATGGTGACTTCCGCGAGTTGCTCGCCCGCAAGGACATCGACGCCGTCGTCGTCGCCACGCCGGACCACTGGCATGCCTACATCGGCATCGCCGCCGTGAAGGCTGGTAAGGATGTCTATGGTGAAAAGCCCCTCACCCACAATGTCCACGAAGCCCTCACACTGACTAAGGCCGTGCGCGACAGCGGTCGCATCTTCCAGACTGGCTCCCAGCAGCGCTCCAGCAAAGAATTCCGCGTGGCCTGCGAACTTGTCCGCAATGGAGTCATCGGCGAGATCAAAACCATCACCACCTCCTTTGGCGATCCGGCTCCCGTTTATAACCTCAAGGAAGAGCCCGCTGAGCCCGGCCTCGACTGGGATCGCTGGTGCGGTCCGGGCCCGCTGAAGCCCTACAGCAGCGTCCTCAGCCCGCGTGGCGTCCACAATCACTTCCCCGCCTGGCGCATGACCCGCGAGTTCGGCGGCGGCATGATCACCGACTGGGGCGCGCATCATATCGACATCGCCCAGTGGGGCCTCGGCATGGATGAAAGTGGTCCCGTCGAGGTCCGCAGCGCCGGTCCTGACAAAAAGCGTGGTGCGCAGCTCGTCTATGCGAATGGCGTTGTTCTCACCCATGGCGAAGGCAAAGGCGTGTCTTTCTACGGCACCGAAGGCGAGATCCATGTGAATCGTGGCAAGTTCGAGCTCTTCATCGGCGGCAAAAAAGTCCACGGCTTCATGGACAAGGAAAAGGACAAAGGCACCTCCCTCGACCGCGAGGTCGTGCTCTCCGAGCGCGAGTTCCTGAAGGACGCCAAAGTGAAACTCTATGAGAGCAAGAACCATCACGACGACTGGCTTAACAGCATCAAAACGCGTGAGCGCCCGATCTGCGATGTCGCCGTCGGTGCCACCACCGTCATCTCATGCCACCTCATGAACATGGCCTACTGGCATGGTGCAAGCTTCAAATGGAACCCCACGGACCGTACCTTTGCCGAAGGCGGTGATCCAAGGTGGCTCACCCGGGATTACCGCGGCGAGTGGGTGGTCTGATCCATCTTCAAGCCTCGTGCTTGTAACCCCAAAGGCGGCCTCGAAAGGGGCCGTCTTTTTTGTGATCATCGGCGGCGACCGAGAATAATTCGTCCATCAGGCCGGGGCAGGCTCAGATGGCTTACCTCAGCCGATCATTCGGCTGGCGATCTCACTCCCTCCTCGGTAATCAAGCCCGTGATCAATCTCGCGGGCGTGACATCAAAGCCGTAATTTACCGCGCGTGAGCCTTCGGGCACGATGCGCAGGGTTTGCACGGAGCCATCAGCGGCCACGCCCTCGAGGTGTGTCACCTCGTCGCCGCCACGTTGCTCGATGGGGATCTCCTTCACGCCGTCGCTCAGCGTATCGTCGAAGGTCGAAGAGGGCAGCGCGACGTAGAAGGGCACCCTGTTGTCCTTTGCGGCGAGGGCTTTGAGATAGGTGCCGATCTTGTTCGCCACATCGCCGCCGCGGGTCACGCGATCCGCTCCGGTGATGACCATGTCCACGAGTCCGTGCTGCATCAGGTGCCCACCCGTGTTGTCCGCGATGATCGTGTGCGGCACGCCCTGCTGGCCGAGTTCCCAGGCCGTGAGCCGTGCGCCTTGATTGCGTGGGCGTGTCTCGTCCACCCAGACATGCACTGGAATACCCGCCGCATGGGCCGCATAAATCGGTGCCGTGGCCGAGCCATGATCCACAAAAGCCAGCCAGCCCGCGTTGCAATGCGTGAGGATGTTCACCACCTGCCCCAGCTTCCGCGCCGCGATCTCGCGGATGATCTCCAACCCGTGCTGCCCGATGGCGGCGCACATGGCGGCATCTTCATCGGCAATCCGACCCGCCTCGGAGAGTGCGACCTGGACTCGATTCTCGAAGCCCGCTGCCTGGATCGCCGCGAGCTGGCGATTCACCGCCCAGCTCAAATTCACTGCCGTGGGCCGGGTCTCGATCAGCTCATGCGCCAGCTTTTCCAGAACCTCCAGCGTCTGCGCCTCGCGGGCTGCCAGCGCCATGCCATAGCCCGCCGTGGCTCCGATCAGCCCCGCACCTCGCACCGACATGTCGCGGATCGCATGGGCCACCTCCGAGACGGAGCGCAGATCGAGCAGCTCGAAGCTCCAGGGCAGGCGACGTTGGTCGATGATGCGGACAGTGGCATCATCGGGCATCCAGATCGTGCGGTAGGGCTGGCCGGAGACAAGCATGGCGGCGATTCTGGCCTCGGGCAGACCTGACGCCCAGAGATTTTTTGCGAGAAGAGTAGGCATCCATTCAAAAGTGTCACCGATGACACTTTTGCGAACATGGATGAAGGTTTAGTTGATGCCCATGTGGCACAAATAGAACCAAGGTCAGAGGTGGGTAGAAAATTTAAGTCATTGAAAATCAATGATGTAAAGACTGGTCCGGGAACTTGGCACCGAGCCTGCAATGATTTGGCCCGTCTCAAAAAGACAACTCAAACCCAAATCCATACATCCCCATGAAACTCATTCGTTCAAATCCAGCTCTGAATCTTGGTCGTGTCGCTGACTTCGGTCCCTGGCTCCGCCACCCCCTTGCCGGACTCCCGGCGGTAGCCCAGCTTCTGGAGGACTTTTTCCCCGCCGCCACGACTTCCCCCGCCGCTGGTCGTCTCGCCACGGACCTCCACGAGGACGCTGGCAACTTCTACGCCCGCTTTGAACTGCCCGGCGTGAAGAAAGACGCCGTGAAGGTCGAGCTGCGCGAAGGCGTGCTCACCGTCTCCGCCGAGCGCCGTGTCAAAACCGGCGAAAACGAGTCCGCCTACACCCTCAGCCGCTCGCTCAGCCTGCCTGAGACGGTCAACGCCGAGGGCATCAGCGCCAAGCTCGAAGACGGCTTGCTCACCGTGACCCTGCCGAAGCAGGAACAGCGCAAGCCCAAGCTCATCGCCGTGAACTAACCCCATTCAGAAACCCTCATCCCCCAACTCACCTCATTATGAACTCCACCTGCTGCCCCCCAGCCCCCCAAACCAGCACCCAGGCCGCCCCGACTGCGGGCGTGACGGAAAGCGTACAAAAACCACGCTTCAGCATTGACCGCCAGGACGACGCCTTCGTCATCCGCGTGGAGATGCCTGGCGTGCCGAAGTCCGGCGTGAACATCGAATACCATGAAGACGTCCTCACCCTGCGTGGCGAGCGTTCCGTGCCGGTGCCCACCGATTGGAAACCCCTCCACCAGGAGATCTCCACGCTAAACTACCAGCTCCGCCTGAACGTGAACACCCCCGTCGATGACGAGAAGCTTACCGCCAGCCTCGAAGACGGCGTGCTCACCCTCACGCTCCCCGTGAAACCCACGGCCCTGCCACGCCAGATCGCGGTGAACTAAACCAACCCAACCATGCTCCAGCGGCGGGGAACCATGTGTTCTCCGCCGCTTTTTCTTACCAGGAAAGGTTGCTGCAAGGGTGCAGCGAGGCGGTATCTGACATGACAGCCTCAGGAATAAGCGGGGCTGTGATCTAGATGCTGCTTATCTGATCGGACCGAGATCGTTCGGCGCAATCTCCATCGGCTTCCGCTGATCGGGGATGCGCTGCATGATGGGGATGTGCAGCCTTTCTTCGAGCTTCTTCAGCGTGTCGAGAAGGCTGGGGGTGCGCTGGCTTTTCTTTTCATAGGATGAGCGCAGGTAGTCATACGCTTTCTTCCACAGCTGGGGATCTGAGGTCTCGGCGTACTGATAAGCGGCGAAGCGGACGTAGCGGTTGTTTTTGGTGAGGCGATAGACTTGCAGGTAGGCTTCTGCCGCGAGTCTCGGCTCATGGGCACGGCGCTCATAAATCTCGGCGAGTGAATGCCAGAGCCGGGCATCATCGGGCAGATAGCGCAGCCCTTCCTTCAGGATGGCGATGCCGCGCTTAACGTGCTCTTCGGAGAGTCTGCCTCGCACGAAGGGCTCAGTTTTTTCATCCTGGAGGTAATACGAAGCAGCGTTGTAGGCCATGTGCCAGGAGGCCTCATCCCAGTAGTTGGTGTAGCGTGGCTGAAGGCTGGTGGTGAGCTGGAAGAGGCTGTCCACCCTGCCCCAGTTGACGTTTTCCCAGGCATGAAATGCCTGCAGGTAGGTGATGGTGGCCACGAGTGACCTGAGGCCGCCGAGCGAAGCCGCAAATCCCATCTGGCTGAGATTCTCCCGCAGTCCGAGACTGAGCGGTGTGCTGAGCAATCCGGCTGCCCGGAAACGCTGCGTTGTGGCTTCCTCCAGCGGCAGCTTCACAGCGCCGAGAAGGAGCAGCACGGCCAGGGCCTGGAGGTGACGCTTCATCAGAGTTCCTTCTCTACAAAGAGCAGATGCGAGACGACAGAGTAACCCACGACATATGCCGTGGCGATGCCAGCCATGAGGCCAAACGAAGGTAGCGTGACGAGCTCGCCATTGATGACGTTATCGACAATATCGAAGACAGCCATGTCGGGCGTGCTGATCGCCAGGAAGCCGTAGGAAAGCTTTTTAAGCAGGCCGGTCTGGCCGCTGAGGAAATACTCGCGGATGAGTCCCTGCCCATGCCCTGCGATGGTGATGAGAAAGGAGATCACGATGGTGAAAAGCGTGCTGCTGGCGAAGCAGGAGATCATCAAGGTCAGAGCGGTGATGACGGCTGCTTTGAAAAAGATGGCGACGACTCCGAGGTGCAGATTCCAGGTCAGTCCTTGCTTCCCGACGATGGCTTTGATCTGCGTGATGGCTTCCGGCGTGGCCGTACCCTCCTGCTGGAGCGCGGCGATGGACTGCGCGAGCACGAGGCTTTCTCTCAACCAAAGTACTGCGCTGAAGGCGATGTCCATGATCACCAGTCCTGCACCGATGAGAATGAGCACGCCGAACAACTTCCCGAGCAGATATTCGAAGCGCGGAACGGGCTTCGACAAGATGGTGTAGAGCGTGCGGTCCTCCAGATCACGCGGCAGCAAAAGCGCGGTGGCACAGATGGCGATGACCATGCTGAAGAGCTGCAGGGCACCGAGGGAGACGTCCTTCAGCAGTTTGAGCTGCTGCTCGGGATTCATCACGGGAAAGGCAAATCCCGCAGCCACAACGATCACGCAAAAGACCAGGAGGAAGGCCATGATCTTCATCCGCAGGAGCTGTGTCACCGTGGCGGTGGCCAGGGTCCAGATGCGTGGGATGGAAAAGGGGAGTGACATGGCTGATGGATTACTTGTCGGCCACTTCGAGGAAGAGCTTTTCCAGCGTCGTGCGCGGATGGCCGGTGCGGACGAGCTTTGCTCCGTGGCCCTTGGATTCCACCAGCGCGCGGATCTCGGCGAGCAATTCAGGCGAGGCATCGGAGAGCACGAGTTCGGTTTCGTTCTCGACGGCGATGAGGTCATCGAGCCGGCCTTCACGCACCATTTTCCCGTGACCCATGATGCCCACGCGGTCGCAAACCTCCTGCATCTGCTCCAGCAGGTGGCTGGTGACCAGGACGGTGATGCCCTGTTCCTTGAAGCCGAGAATGAGATCACGAATCTTCCGCGAGCCCGAGGGATCGACGCCTGCGGTGGGTTCGTCCAGCACCACGAGACGTGGACGGTGCAGCAGCGCCTGGGCGAGGCCGAGTCTCTGAAGCATTCCTTTTGAGTAGCCGGAAACGCGCCGGTCCGCCGCGTCTTCGAGGCCGGTGAGGGCAAGCATTTCCTTCGCGCGATCTTTGAGCTCAGCGCCCTTCATGCTGCACAGCCGGCCGTAAAACAGGAGCGTCTCCAGGCCGTTGAGGTGCTTGTAGAAATAGGGGTTCTCCGGCAGGAAGCCCACGTCGCGTCGGCTTTCCACTTCGGTGCTCGATTTGCCAAAAACCGAGGTCCGTCCGCTGGTCGGAGTCACGAGGCCAAGGATGGCTTTCATGGTCGTGGACTTGCCGCAGCCGTTGGGGCCGATGAGCCCATAGACTTCGCCGTCATTCACCGTCAGCGAGAGATCACGCACGGCGGTGAAGGGTGCCTGCCCAAGGCCTGCCTTGAAAACCTTGGTCAGGTTTTCCACGGTTACGGCAGGGATGGATGAAGCTGGGGCGGACATCGGAGGGTGAATGAAAGGGATGCACGCCCTTCGTGTCAATCCACCGTGTGTTCTGAAATCAGATTTTCAGGTGCCTGCTATCTTTTCAGCTTCCGCTTCAGGCGCATCCAGGTGGGGACATCCAGGTCTTCGCCTCCGTCGGCGAGGACGGGTTCGGTCTTCTGGAAGCGACCACGATCCTCCTCGCTGCCGAAGCGGAAGGCGATCTGGGCCTCTTCTTCACTGCTCCTGCCGTTGCTGCGCGAGGAGATCAGAGGGGCTTCCTCATTCACGGCTGCCACCGCGGCCGGACTTGGATTGCGGGCGACGACGGAGGCCAGGGTGCTGCTCGTGGCGGATGGGCGGACGACGGTCTGGCGGATGAAGTCTTCGATGCGCGGACGCGGTGGCTTCACGGGCTCGGGTTCAGGCTCGGGGAGGCTGGCTGCGGCGGGTTCCTCGATGATGATTTCGTCAGGGATCTGTTCTTCGATGGCGGCAGGAGGCTCGATGGCAGGTGGCTCTTCATAGACTTCCTCCTGCACGGCTTCGGGCTCGGGGGCACGTAGGATTGGGGCGGGCGGAGTGATCTCCTCCGTGCGGAAAAGCATGTCCATGTCTTCAGCCAAGGGTGCGCTTTTGACAGACTCGCTCCTGGCTGGTTTTGGCGCGGCTGCCTTGGGTGTCGGCGTGACGGCCTCCATGATCGAGGGCATTGAGCGCTCCTTGTGCGGCATCATCTCCACCGGCGGCGCGGCGGCGGCCAGGGTGTTGAGCTGCGCGAGTCCGAGGGAGCTGAGCAGGGTGACGCAGACGGAGTCGCCGAGCTTGGCATCGACGGCGACACCGAAGAGGATGTGCGTCTGATCCGGGACGTTTTTGCCGAGCTGCTTCATGATGGCATCGACTTCGAGCAGGGTGAGTGATTCCCCACCGGCGATATGAACGAGGAGAGTCTTCGTCTGATGCAGGAGTCGGCCCTGGTCGATGAGCGGAGACTTGAGAGCGCGCTTGAGCGCCTCGGTGCCGCGATTCTGGCCGCGTGCCTCGCCGAAGCCGAAGAGGCAGCGACCGTTTGATGTGCTGAGCGCTGCGGTGAGGTCATCGAGCCCCAGCTTCACGAGTCCGGGAGTGGTGAGGATGGTGGAAACAGCGCGCAGGGACTGGGCGATGAGCTGGTCGGCCTGGGTGAAGGCTTTCTGGATGCCGTCCTTGGGCAGGGTGAGTTCACCCATGCGGTTGTTTTCAAAGAGGATCAGAGCGTCGGCCCGCTTCTGGAGCTGGGAAAGTGACTGCTCGGCCTGATGAATGCGGCGTTTGCCCTCAAAACTGAAGGGCATGGTGGCAGTGAGGAAGACGAGAGCGCCAGTGCCTTTGGCGACTTCAGCGACGACGGGAGCAGCGCCGGAGCCGGTGCCGCCACCGAGACCGGTGCAGATGAAGACAATGTCGTGACCTTCCACCGCCTCGCGGATTTGCTCGCGGGAGAAGAGGGCCGCCTCACGGCCGAGGTCAGGATCGCCACCTGCGCCGATGCCGCGCATGAGCTCGATGCCGAGCTGCACTTTGTTCGGGGTCATGGTGTGGTTCAGCACGCGGATGTCGGTGTGCATCGAGACGAGCTTTGCATCGACGGTGCGGTCCAGTGTGATGCGGTCCAGGACATTGCCACCAGCACCGCCGACGCCGACGATGCAGGTTTTCAGCGAGCCGGGCTCGATGGTTTCTTTGAGAGCGTTGCGATCGTATTCGACCATGGCGGTGAGGATGTGGAGGGTGTTGTGACGGCGCTAACGGGAAAGGAAACAGGAGAGGTCTTCAAGATACGACAGACAGGAGGTCGGCCATCTTTCGCCCCAGCTTGCGGAGTGGGGACATGAACGGCTTCTCTTGATCGAGGATCTGGGCATAACGAATGAGGCCGATGGGCGCAGAGAACTGCGGTTTCTCGAAAGTGGCGGTGACACCACTCACGGGAGCCGAGCCGGCGCGCGTCACTTTCCTCTCAAACACATCCTGTGCCACAACATCGATGCCTTTCAACAGGCTGGTGCCTCCAGTGAGATAAATACCTGCCGCGAGCTGGCCAATGTGCCCTTCGCATCGTGTTTTCACCTGTTCCATGATTTCCCGGGTGCGCAGGTAGATGACTTCATTCAGGAAGGAGCGCTCGACTTCGGCGATCATGAAGCCGTTGTCATCCTCCACACGCACGATGTCATCCGGCGGTAGGTCCTCGAAGATGCAGGAGCCTTCGGTGACCTTCAGCTCCTCGGCGCGGCGGTCGGGGATCTGCACGGCCATGGCGATGTCCTGGGTGATGTGATCACCGCCGAGAGGAACGCAGCCGGATGCGGCGATCATGCCGTCTTCATACAAAACGTAGTCGGCGGTGCCTCCGCCGATGTCGATCATGAGAGCACCCTGGGCCTTGGCCTCACGGTTCAGCACGACTTGTGCGGCGGCGATGCCAGTGAAGACGACGTCCTCTACCTCCAGCGGCACTTCGCGAACACATTTGACGGCGTTTTGGATGCGGCCCCGCACGCCATGGATGATGTGGTAATCCGCCTCCAGCACGCGCCCCTCCCGCCCGATGGGGTGCCGAACACCTTCCATGCCATCGACGATGTACTGCCGTGTGATGCTGTGCAGGAAAACATTGTCCTGGGGTATCTCGACGTTGCGGGCGATCTCTTTCGCCTCTTCGACATCGTCTTCCGTGATCTCGCCCTGATCTTCCGCAAGACGCCAGGCACCCCGGCTGTTCAGGCTTTTGATGTGCCCGCCGGTCACTCCGAGGAAGACGGTGCGGATCATCACATCACTCGGCTCTTCAGCGCGGACGAGCGCGTCATTCAGCACAGTCTGCACTTTCTGGAAGTCCACGATTTCACCTTTGCGTACTCCGCGAGATGGGGCGGTGCCGACGCCGAGGATCTTGATGGTGCCGTCACGCTTGGCTTCGCCGACGACGACGCAAATCTTGCTCGTGCCGATCTCGAGGCCTGCGTAGATGGTGCTCTTTGCCATGGGTTTAACGAACGGAGGTGGAGGTCGCAGGTGTCGCTGAGGCGGTCATGGGATCCTGCAATCCCTGAAGGTTCGGTGGCTCGCGGAAGGTGATGGGCATGTTCTTTCGGACGAGCAGATTGAGTGTATCGATCTTCCATTCCCGGTGCCGGGCCTCGAGCCAGATACGGTCCAGTCGTGTGAGCTGCTCGTCCAGTTCATCCGTGCCAAAGAGCAGCCGCGAGCTGTCCGCCATCAACACGGCCAGAGACCAGGGTTTTTCGATGTGAATCACCCGGGCTTCTGGCGCTCCTCCCTGCTCGCTGCGCTGTTGAAGCTCACCCAGCAGCAGGAGTGCGGATTTTACAGGCAGATCGGTGATGGCTGCACCTGGTTGATTTTGCACCAGCGCCTCATGGCGTATGCAGGGCAGGGCGGCATAGGCATCGGTCACGACTTCGCAGGGAAAGGTGACACCCTCTGCATCGATGAAGTGGCCCGTGTCTGGCTGCCGGGCGATCATGCCGAGTTTCGGGCATTCCAGCCAAGCCACGGGCTGGCGCTGCTTCACTTCCAGGCTCAGGCGGCCCTCATAGTCGCGGGTGATCTTCACGCTGCGCACCTGCGGCAGGGTCATGATTCGAGCCTGGATTTCCCGCATGTTCACCGTCAGCAGGTTCATGCCATGCGTCAGGGCGCTGGTGCGCACGATTTTCTGGGCTGTCACCGGGCCTTCCGTCCTGACCACGACCTGCTTCAGGCTGAATTGCGGGTTTTTCAGGAAAGCCTCCCGCACGGTGATTTTCAGCAGAGTGCCCAGGCAGATCAGGATGATAAGACCCGTCGCCCATTTGAAGCCGCGGCGTTTCAGCGCGGCGCGTTCCATATCCCGGATCTTCGGGGAATCGACCTTGAGATTCACATCAAGAGTCATGCCGCCAACTTTGCGTGGCTTCTTCGGCGGGGCCGAGGGAGCCTTCGGAGCGGGGGCAGACTTGGACGAAGGAGCGGACATGTCAGGGCAGACGAGGTCACTTGGCTGACCTTTAATGTATCTTAATAAACAATTTCGCCGCAGAGCGCTATGATTTTTCTGAAAAAATACAGCTTTGCCTCTCGGGCGCGGTGTCTTGAGGATGCGGGAGGAAGGGGAAAGGCGGCCTTCCAAACGTGGTGGATGGGACAGCCTAACAGTTTGGGGATTCAGACTAGCAAAGAGCAGTGCCGATGCTCGTGCTAATATCCTGCCCATTCCGGTGAAGATGATCTCGCTCTGGCGCGTTCTTTTCACCGCCATGACCAACCGCCGCAACTTCCTCACCCAGTCTGTCGCCGCTTCCACCGGCGTTTCCTACATCGCCAAAACGTCCTGGGCTCAGAAAAGTCCGGGGGATACGATCAACATGGCTGTTATCGGCTTTGGTGGGCGGGGCAGCAGCCACATCAGCGGCTACAAAGGTCTCAAGAAGGAGGGCGTGAAGGTGGCTGCCCTTTGTGATGTCGATAGCGCTGTGCTCGGCAAACATGTGCAGGCTTTTGATAAGGATGGACATAAGATGCTCGCCTACTCGGACATGCGCCGCCTTTTTGACAACAAAGACATCGACGCGGTAAGCATCGCCACACCGAACCACTGGCATGCGCTGGCCTCCATCTGGGCGATGCAGGCGGGGAAGGACGTGTATGTGGAGAAGCCAGTGAGCCACTGTGTTTGGGAGGGGCGGCAGATGGTGAATGCGGCGCGGAAATATGGGAAAATCGTCCAGACCGGGACGCAGAGCCGCTCCAGCCGGAAGGGCATCGGCGAGGCGGTGAAGTATGTGCAGGCGGGAAACCTGGGGAAGATCCTGCTCTCACGCGGGCTGTGCTACAAGCGCCGTGCGAGCATCGGCAAGACCGAGGGCGAACAAAAGATCCCGGAGACAGTGGAATATGATCTCTGGTGCGGCCCGGGCCCGAAAGGACCACTGATGCGCCAGAAGCTGAAGTATGACTGGCACTGGACCTGGGCCTACGGAAACGGCGATCTCGGAAACCAAGGCATCCACCAGATGGACATCGCGCGCTGGTTCCTCGGCGAGATGGAGCTTTCCCCCAGCGTGTGGAGCGTGGGCGGACGCCTCGGTTATGAAGACGATGGCGAGACGGCGAATACCCAGCTCATCTACCATGGCTACGAGAAGGCGCCGATGATCTTCGAAGTGCGTGGGCTGCCCGAAAACAAGGACAGCAAGAACATGGATAAATTTAAAGGCGCGGGTGTCGGCGTGGTGGTGGAGTGTGAGGGCGGCTACGTCGTGGTGCCGAACTACTCCAGCGCCATCGTTCATGACAAGGAAGGCAAGGAGATGAAGAAGTTCGAAGGCTCGGAAGACCACTTCAAGAACTTCATCAACGCCTGCCGCAGCCGACGCGTGGATGACCTGCACGCAGATATTTTGGAAGGCCATCTCTCCAGCGCGCTCTGCCACACCGGCAACATCAGCCATCGCCTTGGGCAAAAGGAAGCCCCGGATGCGATCATGGAAAAGATCAAGGGAGACAGCTTCGCCAGCGATACCTTTGAGCGAATGAAGGAGCACCTGGGCAAGAACGATGTCGATGTGACGAAGGACAAGCTAACCCTCGGCCCCGTGCTGAAGATGGACCCAAAGACCGAGCGCTTCGTGGATAACGAGTCGGCGAACGACATGCTCAAGGACAAGTACCGCGAACCGTATGTGGTGCCTGAAATTTCGTGAACGATGCCTTCTGCCACCGTCAGCCAGCGCATGCCCAGCTCTTCGGAGACCGTCTTTGCACTGCTGCATGACTACTCACGAAGGCTCGAATGGGACACTCTCCTGCGCGAAGCCCGCCTGACGAGAGGCCATACGAAAGCCTCCAAAGGGGCGACCTCACTCTGCGTGGGGAAGCCTCTCCTTGGGTTGATCGGCATTGAGACGCGTTACGTCACCTTCACTCCAGGGAAGATCGCCGCCGTCGAGATGATCAACCGCCCGCCGTTCTTTGAGCACTTCGCCGCCAGCATCCGCCACACGGATGTGGATGGCGGATCGGTGGCCGCCTACAAATTTCAGTTTACCACCCGACCACGTTTTCTGAGGTGGCTGCTGCATCCTGCCATGTCGCTGGCCCTGCGCTTCGAGACACAAAGGAGGTTGCGGGCGCTTGCCTCGTTCCTGAGCAAATCAGACGCGGAGTAGTCTGCCGGGCAGATGTCGCCCCGCTCGCAAGCCAGCAGGACTCGCGTGGTCTGTGGGACGGGCAGCCATTTAAGGCTCCAACGGCAGCAGCTTCCCGAGCAGGTCGCTGATCTTCAAGCGCTCTTGCTCGCCGCTGTCGCGGTGGCGGTGGCGGTGGCGGTGGCGGTGGCGGAGGGTGACGGTCTCGAGCCATTCGGGGCCTTTTCGAGAGATTGACAGGTTGATGACGGCCTGCACAATCACTCCATGAGCGCAGCAAACACCATCCATTTCCCAGGAGAGCTTGAGAGCTTTGTCCAGCAGCGTGTGGGCAGTTCCGGCCTCTACGATTCCGCGAGCGAATACATCCGCGACCTAGTGCGCCGCGACTACGAACAAGAAGATCGCCGCCGCTGGGCTCTGCTGGAGAATGAACTCGCCCCCGGCATGAAGGCTGACGAATCGGAGTTCGTGCCGCTGGACGCTGAATCCATCCTTTCCGAGGCGAAAGAGCGGAAACAAGCGCATGGCCGCTGAGCAACCATGTCAGCAAAAAAAGAGCTGCGCCGTTTGGCGATTGAGGCTGAGAAGCATCGCCGCTTCTCCACGGCAGCCCAGCGATGTCCGATCTCGCGGCAAGAATACGAATTGCTGTTCGAGCATGTAGCCGACCATATAGTCGAGAGCGGGCATCAACACGATTACTCTATCACATCTAACTACCTGCATGTACAAGGCATGTCCTTGGAGCCTCTCCTGCCCTTTCTCTCCGAACACAAAATTTCCGACGACTGGAGCTTTTTCATCGGAGGCGACCCACACGTCCTCTTTGGGCCGACTACAGCCCGCCTCGTGCGCATGCCCATCGAGAAGAATGCATTGAATGACCTGCTTCATTGGTTGGATGCACGTGTAGCGACTTCAGGCTGCGACCATACGCATCGGCTTACTCGTGAATGGCTTTCCGATCACGGGTATCCAGAAACGAAAGTCATCGGGGCCTTGATGGCACAGGGCGGTTTTTGCGATTGTGAGGTCGCATTGAATATTGAGCTGGAATCTATTTATCCCAAGAGAGACTGCGAACGCACTCGCTGAGCTAACAGGCTATCGTCCGTGACTCACAAGGGCGGATGAGATGTCTCCATCAACTCACCAGCG
This sequence comes from uncultured Prosthecobacter sp., assembly GCA_964390165.1. Taxonomy (GTDB): domain Bacteria; phylum Verrucomicrobiota; class Verrucomicrobiia; order Verrucomicrobiales; family Verrucomicrobiaceae; genus Prosthecobacter. The sequence continues at coordinate 24,445 of CAYMHJ010000054.1, forward strand.
GCAGCAGCTTCCCGAGCAACTCGCTGATCTTCACGCGCTCCTGCTCGCCGCTGTCGCGGTGGCGGAGGGTGACGGTGTCTTGGAGTTCGGGGCCTTTTTCGCCGCAGGTTTCGAAGTCGATGGTGACGCCGAAGGGCGTGCCAACTTCGTCCTGGCGGGCGTAGCGGCGGCCGATGCTGGCGGTTTCGTCGTAGAAGCAGTTCAGGTGCTTCTTGAGCAGCGCATAGACCTCGCGGGCCTTGGCGACGAGCTCGGGCTTGTTCTTGAGCAGCGGGAAGACGCCGACTTTGATCGGGGCGACACGCGGATGCAGGCGCAGGACGGTGATGACTTCCTTCTTGCCCTTCTCATCGACCTTTTCGGTCTCGCTGAAGGCCTTGGCGATGACGGCGAGCGCCATGCGGTCGAGACCGGCGGAGGGTTCGATGACGTGCGGGACGTAGCTGCCTTTGAAGAGACGCTCGAACCACGCACGCACGGCGGCTTCGGGCATCGGCTCGCCTTTGACCTTGGCGGCTTCGGCGGCGAGGCGCTTCTGGATGAGCGCTTCCTTCTGCTCGTCGGTGAGCTTGGCGGCGGCGGTTTTGAGTTCTTCGTCGAAGATCTCCTGCGACTTGGTGCTGGCGGTCTGGTGCGCGGACAAATCGAAGTCGCCACGCGCGGCGATGCCTTCCAGCTCCTCGGTGCCGAAGGGGAACTCGCACAGGATGTCCACGCAAGCGCGGGCGTAGTGGGCGAGGTCGGCGGGCGTCTGCCAGTAGTATTCGAGCACGTCGCCGAGGCCGATGCCTTGGTAGAATTTCGTGCGTTGATCGACCCAGTAGCGGTGCCACAGCTCCCAGCCCCAATTCGGCTGCGGTTCGCTCAAATCAGCACCTTCATGCCACTTCGCGACTTCGCCGCTGATGATTTCGACGGCTTCGTCGGGCTTGATGAAGAACTCGAGTTCCATCTGCTCGAACTCGCGGCTGCGGAAGGTGAAATTCTTCGGCGTGACCTCGTTGCGGAAGGCCTTGCCGATCTGGCCGATGCCAAAGGGCACCTTCACGCGGCTGGAGTCGAAGACGTTCTTGAACTGCGCGAAGATGGCCTGCGCGGTTTCCGGGCGCAGGTAGGTCACGTCGTCCTCGGTCGCGGTGGGACCGAGGTAGGTCTTGAGCATGAGATTGAAGGGACGCGCCTCGCCGAGCATGCCGCCGGTCTCGGGATGGAAATCGACGCTGCCATTCACGGCATCGACTTTCTCCTCGCCTAGCAATTCGATCTCCTCGGGCTTGCCGGCGGCTTCACCGGCGTTTTGCGCGATGAGGGCACGGATGCGTTTGCGGAAGCTCTCGATGTGCTCGCCATTTTTCAGCAAGGCGGAGATGGCACGGTCCCAGCGCCAGCCGTTCGGGGCCTTGGCACCGCTGTATTTCATGACGACGCCGTCCTGCGGCTCGACGTGGTCGGCGCGGACGCGTTTGTTCGTCAGCGAGC
>CAYMHJ010000055.1:0-25751 GCA_964390165.1 uncultured Prosthecobacter sp.
GCGTGGCGTCGTCGAGCTGCTGGGTGGCGGCTTTGAGGGCTTTGGAGTCGTGAGCAGAGGAATGGAAGAGAATAATGTGTCTGACTCGGCTCTGTCCCTCTTTCACGCCTGCCAAGCAGAGGATCGAGTTAGTTTTAGCAGAGTTCATCAAGGGGGTAGTCTGATGCGCAGGTCGAGTGATTGAACCAGAAGAAACCTCAGACTCCGAAGATGCAATGCGCGCCCTGATTTAGAATAATTTGATTCCCAGCTTGCCAGATCAAACTTTCAGAACTATCTGAAAGTAAGATGCCTGACAAAACAGCGACTGACGCCCCCGCGAACTGGGAAACCTCGCGCGAGGAATTCATCGCGCAGTGGGGGGCGCTGGGGAGCAACTGGGGCATCAACCGCACGATGGCGCAGATCCACGCGCTGCTCATGACCGCACCCGAACCGATGCATACCGAGGACATGATGGAGCGGCTCCACATCAGCAGGGGAAATGCGAACACAAACATTCGCGAACTCATCGGCTGGGGCCTCATCCGTCTCGTGGTGAAAAAGGGTGAGCGCCGGGAGTATTTCGAGGCGGAGAAGGATGTCTGGAAGATGTTCATCACCATCGCTAAAGAGCGGAAACGCCGTGAGCTGGACCCGGCCTTGGCCGTGCTGCGCAAGTGCTCGGAAGAGACAAAGAGCGAGGCGGCAGGCCCAGGCAAAGACTTCCACCGACAGATGAAGGAGCTTCAGGAGTTCGTCGAGTTCGGCATGAAAGTGTCCGACACCGTCGCCTCCATGAAGCACGCCTCTGCCCTCCAGTGGGCCATGAGACTGCTCAGCTAGTTCCCTTTTTTGATCTTATGTTTCGGTAGTATCTGAAATTACAAACAAAACAAACTCAAAACCCACGCACGAAAGGAACCCACCCCATGAACGAAACCGTCCTCACCTATGGCCTCTATCTGACCATCGCCATCACCCTCACCATCTGGGTCGCCAGAACCCTGCACAAAAATGGCCGCATCTTCCTCGTCGAGTGTTTTCACGGCAACGAGGAGCTGGCCGACAGCGTGAACCACCTGCTCGTCGTCGGCTTTTACCTCATCAACATCGGCTTCGTCTCGCTCTACCTGAAGACCACGGAAGATGTGCTCGGCGCACGCGGCGTCTTTGAAGCACTGAGTGGGAAGATGGGCATCGTGCTGCTGGTGCTCGGGGCCATGCACTTCTTCAACCTGGTGGTTTTCACCAAAATGCGCAAACGCGCCCACCTCGCCGCCATGCCGCCTCCAGTGCCACCGATGCTGAAAGTGGGTGCGTGAGTCGCGAAGCGTCCAGGAGTGCGGTGGCAAGCGCTCAAGCGCGACACCGCTTTCGGCGGGACGAGCAGTCACACAACCTCGGCAGACTTCCGAAAACTGCGTCACAGCCGCACGCACTCCAAGACGCTGCCGCGCTCATCGAAACTCCCCCCCCCAAAATCACATGCACACACTCACTCTCTTCTACGACGCCCGCTGCGGCCTATGCTCGCGGGTCAGGCAATGGCTCAGCGGTCAGCCGACTTATGTGCGGCTCGACTTCGTGCCGTATGATTCACCGGAGGCAAAGAAGCGCCTTCCCGCCATCCAGCATTTGCGGGCCGATCAGGAGATCGTTGTGATGGCCGACTCGGGCGAGGTCTGGCAGGGCGCGGGAGCCTGGGTGATGTGCCTGTGGGCACTGCGCGAGTATCGCGCGTGGTCGGCACGACTGGCCAGCCCGACCATGCAGGTCGCAGCGCGGAAGGTGGTCCACTGGATCTCGCAGAACCGCATCGGCATGTCGCGGCTGCTGCGCTTCAAAAGTGATGCGGAACTGACCGCCGTGGCTGAGCGGGACATGGAGGAGCCGGTCTGCCGACTGCGGCATGACCTTGATCTCATCGACTAAACCCCCAACCCCACCACCATGAATGCTACCGCCGCTCTCGACACCCACTTTGTCAGCACCACGCCTGAGTCAAAGCAGCGCGAGTCCGACCAAGTGCATCGCATGACCGCTGCGAGTGCGGAGACCAATCCAAGTGAGGGAAGGATAGTTTGGAGTCCGGTGAAGTCGCTCTGGTTCACGGCTCATGCCTTGGTGGCTATCATCGGTGGCTGGCTCACGGCGGGGGTGGATGAAGTGCTCGTCGCCTTCATCCTCACAGTGGTCACGCTCTGCACCGGCCATACCGTGGGGCTGCATCGTCTGCTGATCCATCGCAGCTTCACCTGTCCACCTTGGCTGGAGTATCTGCTCGTGCATCTCGGCACCGTGGTGGGCATGGGCGGACCGCTCGCCATGATCTACCAGCACGACATCCGCGACTGGGCGCAGCGGCACCCGCGCTGCCATGATTTCTTCACGGATCAGGGGCCGCTTTGGCGCGACTGGCTCTGGCAAATGCACACGCAGATGCGGCTGGATCATCCCCCGCGCTTCACCATCGAGCCAAGCGTGGCGGGTGATCCCATCTACCGCTGGATGCAGCGCACCTGGATGGCGCAGCAGCTTCCATGGGCGGTGGCGCTGTATCTCATCGGTGGCATCGGCTGGGTCGTGTGGGGCATCTCGGTGCGCATCGTCGTCTCACTCACCGGACATTGGTTCATCGGCTGGCTCGCGCACAATATCGGTCAGCGCGACTGGCACCTCGAAGGCCATGCCGTGCAGGGATATAATCTCCCGCATCTCGCCCTGCTCACCATGGGTGAAGGCTGGCATAACAACCATCACGCCTATCCCGAGTCCGCGCAGCTCGGCCACCACAACGAGCAGCATGATCCCGGCTGGTGGTTCATCCGGCTGCTCATCGCCTGCGGACTGGCGCACCAGGTGAAAACACCCGCCACCCTGCCAGCGGACCGCCCCGAGCGTCACGCCCTCCCACGACATAGAAAGGCGCGTGCTTCGGCGATGTGGAGCGTTTAGGTTTGGCTGAATGACAACAATCGAAAGGCCTTACCGAGGAGCCAGAGCGCTTATTGCGATGATCTGGGGATGGGGAGCCTGCAATCTCGTCATGATCACTTACAGCATGATGTTTGGAGATTTCCTGGAATCACCAGCGGCGAATCTCTGGAAGTGGCTTTATATCCAGACACCACTCACTGGGGCAGCCATTTACTTTGCCTGGATGACCGTTTTCCAACCCATGGATTGGCTGGTGCCGGAGACCTCTGTTCTGAGAACACCTGCTCTCGCTGCCATCTGCGGGGCGAAGTGTGCCTATCTGACTGTCGTGGGAATCCTTCTAGTCGTGGCAACTTTTGGAGCAAATAGCTTCGTTTGGTATGCTCCGTTGCTGCTGCCATTTTCTGAAAACGTGATCAGCTACACCTTGGGGGCAATCGCGACAGGGCTCACGGCAAGCCTCCACGTGGTGCTGAATCATCCCCGCGTGACCGTTTCAAACATTCAAACAAGCAGAGAATAAGGTCACCCCCCTTGCACGGGCGGCATGAGGGCGACTTCGCAGCCTTCGTGGAGAGCAGCGTCGCGCTTCACGTAGGTGCAGTCGATGGCTAAAAGCAGGCTGGATTCCCAGGCGCGCAGGGCGGGCCAGCGGGTGTACATTTCCTCCAGCAGATCTGCCACCGTCGTGCCAGCGCAGGTCCACTCGATCTCGCTGCTGCCGGTGATGTCCCGCAGCACGGAAAAGAAAAGGACGCGCAGCTTCATGGCTTGAGAATGCCGATGCACGGCAGGTTGCGGAAGCGGCCCTGGTAATCCATGCCGTAGCCGACGACGAATTCGTCCTCGATCTCGAAGCCGCAGTAGTCCAGCGGGCTGTCCTGGGCCCGAGGGCGCTTCTTGTTCAGCAGCACGCCGGTGCGGAGAGTGGCAGGTGACTCGGTTTTCAGGCGTTCGTGCAAAGCGGTGAGCGTGAGGCCGGTATCGAGGATGTCATCCAGCAGCAGCACATGCTCGCCAGTGAAGCTCACGCCAGCGGGCCATTGCAGCTTCACCTGTCCGCTGGACTGCGTGCCGCCGTGGTAGCTACTGGCACCGAGCGTGACGAGGCGGATCGGCAGATCGATCTGCCGCAGCAGGTCGGCGACGAAGAAGAGCGCGCCATCCATCAGCGCCACAATGGTGATCAGCTTGCCTGCGTAGTCGCGCTCGATCTGCTTCGCCATGTGTGCGACACGGGCATGGATGTCCTCCGCGCTGAGCAGCACGCGGTCGAGGTCGCTCAAAACTCCGGTCAGGGCATTCATGACAATAGGACCGCATGAAGGCGCAAACACGGGATTGCCGCAACGCCCTGACACGCGTTTCTTCTCCCGACCATGATGGATTTCCCACCCAATACCCTCCGCGACCTGCGCGTGAGCTACGAACTCGATAATCTGACCGAGGACAAGCTCCCTGCCGATCCGTTGCTGCTCTTCAATGCCTGGCTCCAGGATGCTCTGGCCCATCAACTTCCCGAGCCGAACGCCATGCAGCTCGGCACCATCGGTCTCGATGGCTCGCCCTCGGTGCGCACGGTGCTTTTGAAGGGGCTGGACTCGCAGGGCTTCCACTTTTTCACGAACTACGACAGCCGCAAAGGCAGCGAGATCGCCGCTGATCCACGGGCTTGTGCCGTCTTCCTTTGGACGCAGCGTCATCATCAGGCCACCGTCCGTGGCACGATCACGAAACTGCCACGTTCCGAGGCCGAGAGCTACTTTGCCTCACGTCCACGCGGGCATCAGATCGGTGCCTGGGTCTCTGAGCAGAGCAAAGTCATCCCTGGCCGCGACTGGCTGGAGCAGCGAAGTCTGGAAATGCAGGCCCGCTTCGGCGATGCGGAGATTCCCTGTCCTCCGAACTGGGGCGGCTACACGATCCAGCCACATGAGATCGAGTTCTGGCAAGGACGCGTCAGTCGTCTCCACGACCGCATCCGCTACGTCCGCGAGGTCGAAGGCTGGAGGATCGAGCGGCTCAGTCCGTGAGTTGCCTCAGCGGAAAAGCTTCGGCGTGAACTCAGCTAGGTAGTCCCGCCAGACGGGCCAGGAGTGGTCCCCTGGCGTGAGCCGCCATTCATGCTGGATGCCTTTGGCCTTCAGCGTGGCGGTCAGTTGTTCGTTTCTCTCCAAAAGAAAATCCTTCTCGCCGCAGGCGATCCACAGCAGCTTCAGCTTGGCATTCGTGCCCGCAGAATCATCGAGCGCGGACTGGATTTCCTTTTCATCCACAGCGCCGCTGAAGGAGCCGATCCAGGCAAACTTGTCGAGGTGAGTCATGCCGGTGCTGAGTGACTGCCAGCCGCCCATGCTCAGGCCCGTAATCGCGCGCTGTTCACGCTCGGAACGCACGCGGTAGAGCTGCTCCACAAGCGGCAGTGCCTCGCTCAGAAGCTCTGTTTTAAAAGCTGCCAGAGAGGCGCCACGCCGATCTGCCTGATCTCGCGGCACCATGCCGAGAGGATGCCCGTCGATCATCATCACGATCATCGGCACGGCCTTCTTTGCAGCGATGAGTTTGTCCAGAATCCAGTGCGCCTTGCCGTGAGTCACCCAGGTTTCATGCCGGTCACCGGAGCCATGCTGGAGCACGAGCAGCGGGTATTTTTCCGTCGTCGCGGTTTCATAACCCGGTGGCGTGTAAACCCAGACGTGGCGCTCTTTCCCGAGAGACTTCGAAAAATGACTGTGCTGATGCACGGTCCCGTGCGGCACGTCCTGGAAATCCCAGACGACTGCAGGGGAGCCGGGGATGTGCAGGATGCTCGTGTTCGGGCTGCGCTGCGGCTTCATCGCCGGATTTGCAGGATCGATCATAGACAGTCCATCCACGATGAAGTTGTACTCCCACACGCCTGCTTTGACCTCGGGCAAAGTGAGGGACCAAACGCCTTCAGCATCTTTCGTCAGCGCCACCTGCTGGCGATCCCACTGTCCACGCACTGAGACTTCGTCTGCTTTCGGTGCTTTCAGTCGGAAGGTCACTTCCTTGTTCTGGCCAACCTCAGGAGAGACGATGGGGCCTCCTTTCTGAGCATGGGAAGTGAATGGTGACGCGGTGATGAGGGCGATGATCGCCAGGGATGTCAGGGTCTTCATATCAAAGGCAAGATCAGCGTGTTTCGTCATTCTTGGCGATCCGGTTCACCTTCAGATCTTCGGCCAGATGGACGAAGTCCTCATGCTCACACCATTTCACGAAGCGCTCCGTCAGTCGCTTCAGCTCATCCCATTCATGGCGGATGTGTTTGGCCTCCTCCTTGCTAATGCAGTTGTCACTGGCGGCATGACCGATGGCAGCGAGCAGGTCAGCGAACTGCTGCACGATCTGCTGCGTGGCAGGCATGACCTCGCGCCCTGGCTTCTTGGTAGTGGGCGGGTTTTTGACGAAGTAGCCGTCCGCTTTGTTGCAGAGCCACTGCACGATATGGTCGTCCTGCGTGTGCTCGTAGAGCTCCTTCACGCGATCTAGCGGATTGGCAGAGCCGCTCTTGGAATCGGAATCCTGGCGTTCGCCCCATTTATAAACAAGCGAGAGCGAAAGCCCCATCTTGTCGGCGACTTCCTTGACGTGAACTTTCTCCAGAGCGGCTCGGATAACTTGGTGGGATTCCATAGGCGGCATGTTCATCCGTAGGAGGCATCTTCTGCAAGCGTGAATCTCGCATCGAGATTTTCGTTTGCCCACAGGCTCAATGAACGGACAGTCCGCGCCCGCCATGACCCAGCTCATCGACTACGTTCTCCATGTGGACAAACACCTCCAAGGCTTCGCCGAGGAGCATCGGACGGCGATCTATGTGCTGCTCTTTGCCATCGTTTTTTGCGAGACCGGGCTCGTGGTCACGCCTTTCCTGCCGGGGGATTCACTGCTTTTTGCCGTCGGCGCTCTCGCGGCTCAGGGTTTGCTGCGGATCGAGATCATTATTCCGCTGCTCATGGCGGCGGCCATCATCGGGGACAATTTGAACTACTGGATCGGGCGCAAGTGTGGCTCGTGGATGGTCACGCGACCCTGGTTCAAACGCGACTACCTCACCAAGACGGAGCACTTCTTTGTGAAGCACGGCGGACGGGCCATCATCATCGCCCGCTTCGTTCCCATCGTGCGCACCTTTGCTCCCTTCACTGCCGGCTTCGGCCAGATGCACTACACACGCTTCCTGGCCTTCAGCGTCGGCGGCGGTCTGCTCTGGGTGGCTGGGATATCCCTGCTGGGCTACGCACTTGGGAACATCCCGATCATCAAGAGCAATTTCAAGCTGGTCTCCCTGCTCATTATCTTCGTCTCCATCCTGCCGATCATCATCGAGGTGATCCAACACAAGCGGGCTGCGAAGAAGAAGGCGGAGTGATTCACGCCACCGCCACCATCGGCACGCCGAGTTTTGCCACGCTCGACTCCGGCGTCTGGAAGAAGCTGACCTCGCCGCTAGTCACATCGTATAGCGCACCTACGACGGCGATCTTGCCTTCTTCGACGAGCTTGTTCAGCGTGCTGCTGCGCTGACGAATGGTCTTGATGGTGCGGATGACATTCAAGCGGGCGATCTCGTTCGCGTAAGCGGCCTTTTCACCTGACACCCACTGTTCAGGCTTTTTCAGTGTGGCGGGATTGATGGCCTGCTGGATCTCGATGACGAGTCCGTCGAGGTTGCCGCAGGGTGTGGCCTCGCTGGCTTTTTTACCAGCGGCGAGGAGATCGACGGCGGCATTCACCGCGCCACAGCTGGTGTGCCCGAGTACGACGACGAGTTTCGAGCCGACCACGGCGCATGCGTATTCCAAACTGCCGAGCAGCTCGCTGGTGGCGATGTTTCCTGCGACACGGGCGCTGAAGATGTCACCCAGGCCGAGGTCAAAGACGACCTCTGCAGGCGCACGTGAGTCGATGCAGCCAAGAACGGCCGCCATGGGGAACTGGCCTGTGGAAGTGGCTGTGACCTGGCGGTTGAAATCACGCTCGATGCGTTCGCCCGCGAGGAACCGTTTGTTCCCGGCCTGAAGAATATCCAGCACCGTGGCGGGCGTCAGGCCAGTCTGTACTTCCCGAGTGGTGTAGTCGATGAATTGAACGTGATCCTCACTGATGTTGTGGTCCTTTAGGCCGATGAAGTTCACCTCCACGCCATGCGCTTTCGAGGTGGTTTCCCTGAAATCGGAAAGCAGGTCACGGATGTCCGGGTCGATGTAGTCCGTGCTGCGTGCATCGATGAGCACACGACCACCGCGAGGCACTTCGTAGAGAGTCTTTTCCAGCGAGGCGCGATTCAGGAAACTCACCTGGTTGGCGAGTTCGATGCGCAACACATCGCCGGAGGCGTGCTTTTCCACGATTCGGCGCAGAGGGCGGCGCAGGTTGCTGTGAAGAATAAAAAGGATACTCATGCACAGGCCGATGAGAACGCCCGTGAGCAGATCCGTGAACACGATGGCCACGATGGTAAACATGAAGGGCAGGAACTGGTGCCGCCCCTCCTTCCACATCTCTTTAAACAGCTTCGGACTGGCCAGCTTGAAGCCGGTGACGATGAGAATGGCCGCCAGGGAGGAAAGTGGGATTTCATTCAGCCAGTGAGGCACGGTGATGACGCAGATGACGAGCAGGATGCCGTGCAGGATGGCGCTGAGCTTCGTCCTGCCGCCTGAGTTGATATTCACAGAGGAACGCACGATCACGCTCGTCATCGGCAGGCCGCCGATGAGTCCGACGAGCATGTTCCCCGCCCCCTGAGCCATGAGCTCGCGGTTCGGCGGAGACTGGCGCTGATCCGGGTCGATCTTATCGACTGCTTCGAGATTGAGCAGGGTCTCCAGCGTCGCCACGAGTGCGATGGTGACTGCCGCCTTAAAGACAAGCGGGTTGCTGAAGTGAGCCAGATCGGGAAACTGCAGGAAGCCGAGTAATGCCTTCAAATCCTCTGCGACTGGCACCTGTACAAGATGGCTGGCCTGCACTTCCCATGAGTGGCCCATCATGCGCAGGATGACATTCGCCACCACCCCCAGGAGCACCACGACTAGAGCGGAGGGGATCGGCAGTTTTTTGAGCACCTTCACCTTGTCCCAGGAGAGGAGCAGTAAAATCGAGGCTATGCCGATCAGTGCAGCACCCGGTACAATGTCTGAAAGTGTGGCAGCGATCTCGGTGAATGTGTTTTCATGATCTGGCTGCTCAAAGCTCATCTCGCCCTCAGCATCAACATCATGACCGAGTACGTGCGGGATCTGCTTCAGGATCAGGATGAGGCCGATGGCGGCCAGAAGCCCCTTGATGACACTCAATGGGAAGAATGCAGCGATGAACCCCAGACGAAAGGCTCCCATCAAAATTTGAATCGCTCCGGCAACAACCACCGCCGCGAGAAAGGCCTCAAAATTCCCAAGCGCTGCGATCTGAGCGGCGACGATGGCCGTGAGCCCTGCCGCCGGTCCGCTCACACTTTTATGCGATCCACTGAGGATGCCCACGACGATACCACCCACGATGCCGGAGATAAGTCCGGCAAAAAGGGGGGCATTCGATGCCAGCGCGATGCCGAGGCAGAGCGGCAGGGCGACGAGAAACACCGCAATGCTCGCAGTGATGTCCTTTGGCAGGGTGACAGATAGGGGAGCTTTGTTGTGGGGCATAATGGGGGAAATTATCTGTAGTCTTAGTGGGAATAATGCGATTCCTAAATTTCAAAGGCGAACTTCGATTTTTTCGCAGAAGTTTAATGGGGGCATCATCGGTAACTTAACCCATCCAGGGATGTTCCTGACCGTCTCGGAAGAGACTGCCCCTGATTGCACCATATCACGCAGAGTTCGTTCCAGAGTCGGTCAAAAATGCGGGGCGGAGACAGTGCCTTCCTCGATCTCCAGTTTCTTTTTCCTCACAATGCCGTCTGCGATGTCCTGGATCATTTCCTCCAAGAGAAGACGGAGGTGGCTGCCGGGGCGGTAGTCGGCCGGGGCGATGTGTTTGACGCGGTCCGCGAGGGCGTTGAGCTGGTAGCATTTGCGGAAGCTGGCACGGCTCTGCTCCTCGGCATTGTACACGGCGATGGCGTGGCCGCCGTAGCGCTTCATGAGGGTGAAGCAGGGCACGTCGGTGGGGCCGTCTCCCACATAAATCATGTTCTGAAAGGGGATGGGCCGGAGCTCGGGGTCCATGTGGTCATTCACGTCCTCATGTGGCTCGAGCATGCCTTTGTTGATGCGGAAGAGGTACTGTGTCTTGGTGGTGTGGCTGATGACACGTTTGGGGAAGCTGATGCGGCCGTCTTTGTCAGTGCCGAATTCGCAGCCGAAGATGCGCTTCACATAAGGGGCCAGCGAGCTGCCATCCAGCAGGGCCTTCAGGCCAGAGGAGACGATGTAATGCTCGATCTTGATGCCGAGCGAACGGTGCTGGGAACTGAGGGTGGCGTTGAGTTCCTCGAAGACTTCGGGCACGCCTTTGAAGTAGCAGAGTTTGGCACCGAGCTTCACGAGTTCGTCATTGGTCGGGCGGTCCATCTCGAGGTAGTCGAGCATGCACTTGAGGTAGGCGAGTTCGCCGTCGTAACCCTGCTGGTCCACGAGTTCGCGGCTTTTTTTCCAGAACTGCCCGGCATTGATGCCGAAGTGCGGGAAGAGGGTCTCATCCTGCATGTAGGTGGGGCTGAGCGTCTGATCGTAGTCGTAAATGACGGCGATGGTGGTCTGGGCGGCGGACATGGCGGGGAGTTTGACGGTTGTTTACAGCGGTTGACGATTGTTGACGGTTGTTTTCCGAGCCAATGCCACCCAATGTCAGTGGCCGCCGGGCATCGTCAACGTTTTGTGAGGTTGGCAAAGGCATCCTCCACCGTCGGATACGCGAAACGGTAGCCATGATCTGTGGCGGCGCGTGGAAAGACCCGTTGCCCGGCAAGCAGCATCTCCTGGCCCATGCCGGGCATCAGCAGCCGCAGGGCAAAGGCAGGAACATGAAGAACGGCAGGCCGATGAAGACTCGCGGCGAGCTGGCGTGTAAAGTCGGCATTGGTCACCGCATTCGGCGCACAGAGGTTGACTGGACCAGCGACGCTTTCGTTTTCCACGGCCCAGAGGATCAGCGCGGCTTGATCCTGCTCGTGAATCCAGGACATCCATTGCCTACCGGAGCCGAATCGACCGCCGGCACCAAATGAGAAAGCACGCTTCATGAGTGGAAAAGCGCCACCATGCGGCCCGAGCACTACACCGGTGCGCAGCAGTACCACACGGGTGCCGAATGCCGTTGCCTCCATGGCTGCGGCCTCCCAGGCTTGGCAAAGATCGGCGAGATAGCCAGTGCCTGCAGCGCTTTGTTCCTCCAGCACCTCGTCGCCCCGATCTCCGTAATAGCCGACGCCAGAGGCGCAGAGCAGCACCTTGGGTCTGTTTACTGGCTGCCAGGCGCGGAGTTGGGTTACGAGTTGCTTCGTGAGATCCACGCGGCTTTTCCAGATGCGCTCGCGCTTTGCCGGCGTCCAGAGGCCAAACAATGACTCGCCGGCAAGGTGAACGAGTGCATCCAGGGGCTTTTCTGGAAGCGGGCTTGTGTGGGTGGAGAGGAGCGTGCTGGTGAGCAGTGGGCTATGCACGGAGGATCGGCGTGAGTAGCCGATGACTTCATGGCCGGAGCCCAGCGCGAGCGCGCTGACTGCCTGGCCTATCATGCCCGTGGCTCCGGTGATGCCGATTCGCATAGGCTACTGGTTACGTTCGGTGGCGGCCTCAAAAAACAACAAAGCGGACTTTTTCAGTCCGCTTTGTTCCTGGTTTTGGGGTTCACTCCGGGGGGGGGGATTCACGCCAGCTTCGCTTTCACCAGTGTTTCCAGCCGGTTCACGCCTCGGCGGATGCGGGCCTTCACGGTGCCGAGCGGCTCATGCAGGCGCTCGGCGACTTCAGCCTGGGTGAGTCCGCTGAAGTAGGCGAGTTCGATGGCCTGACGCTGGTCGGGATTGAGTTTGGAAACGGCACGCAGGAGGATGCCGTCACGTTCCTTGATTTCGAGAAGCTCATGGCTGGACTCATCGAACTCGGGCTGCACGCCTTTGCTCTCAACTTCGAAGTCGTCATTGAGACGTGAGCGGCGCTGTTTCGAGCGGATGCGGTCGATGGCGCGGTTGCGGGCCATAGTAGTGAGCCAAGTGAGGGGCTTGCCTTTGCGGGGTTCGTAGAGGTGAGCTTTGTTCCAGAGCTGGACGAGCACCTCCTGCATCACGTCTTCGGTATCATGATGGTCATTCAAAACGTTCGAGATGGAGGCAAAAATGAGCCCGGAGTACCTCTGATAGAAGGTTTGGTATGCCTTGGAGTCACGCTCTGCGATCCTCTGGATGAGTCGGATGTCTTCCTGCACTTGGGCTTCGGCGAGGGTTTCTGTCTCAGTCATGGTCTTTTGGATTGAGGGTTAAATTAGACAATTTGTTCTTTAAACTGAGACAAAGGACGCTAGGTGATGGTATTTGTCAAAATAAACGTCTAAAAAATCTAATTTGCATCTAATGCTTTTGAGACAATCCAAGGGGTGTCTGCATTTTTGTCTAGCTCACACGGATACCCCGCATTTCCGAGCCTTCTACGGAGACACCGATTGGAGCTTACTTGCTCACAGAGGGCACCACCTGCTGGGCAGGCAGCCATGCTTCCAGGGCACCAGCCTTGGTGAGAACTTCACGGAGGCTCACACTCTTGCCGTTTTGGCGTTTACTCTCCTGGGCGGCCTCCATAAAGGCATAAATCTCCAGTGTCTGCTTCGGCGTCACTGGAGCCTGTTTGGTCTGGAAGAACTTAATGATCTCCCGAAGCATGGGCGTGTAGTCACCCTGGCTAGCCTGCTCCGTGATTTTTTCCTGACCGAAGCGGATAAGTTTGTAGCTCGTGGAGCCCATCGGCAGCGTGTGCAGGGCATACAGCGTGCCCAACCGCCCGCCCTCCCACAGCCCTGTGACAACGGAGACATCTGCCGTGGAACTGCGCTCGACGCTTAGACAGCCCCCTCCCATGACGGTAAACAGGGCTTCGGTGGAATGAATGCCGTAAAAAAAGAGGTCGGGGTGATGCGGTAGAAGGGGGGCGGGGCCATAGGCCAAGGCGGCGCGGGCTGGACTTTCCTCCGCTGTCGCGATTTCGATGACTCCGGGCCACCAGCGGGTGGCAGAGGCGCTAAACAGCGGCACCTTCGCCGTATCGGCGAGTTTATAGATCTCGACAGCGTCCTTTAGGCTCGCGGCGACAGGTTTATCGAGGAAAAAGGGCTTGCCACTGGCGATGACATCCTTCGCCTGTTCGAGGTGTGGGCGGCCATCGACACTGAGGATCAACAAAGCATCTGAGGCGGCACAGACCTCTGGGATCGTCCCCATGATTTTCACACCAAACTTATCCTTCAGCGTGTTGGTGAAGCCCTCCACGCGAGCGGCACTCTCGGGCAGGTCCGGGCTGCCACCAGTATAGGCGGCGACGACGCGTGCACCTGGGACATGATTCGGGTTTGCGGGGTCGTTCAGCCGGAGCGTGAATTGCTCGGAGTGGGACGAGTCCAGTCCGATGATGCCGATGCGGAGATTTTCAGCCATGGCGGGAGCAGTGAGCAGCGTAATCGAGGCCACAAGGGCGGCGAAGCAGGGGGGCTGGAGTTTTACATCACGCATGGGCCACACAGGACGGCTCGGTTGGGGATTCAATTCAGCGGCTTCAGCTCAGGCAAGAGGAATTTCCCGTCCTTGCGGATCAGCACGCCGTCAAACCAAATTTCGCCACCGCCGTAGTCAGGGCGTTGGATGTTCACGAGATCCCAGTGGACCTGGCTGCG
Source organism: uncultured Prosthecobacter sp. (assembly GCA_964390165.1). GTDB lineage: Bacteria > Verrucomicrobiota > Verrucomicrobiia > Verrucomicrobiales > Verrucomicrobiaceae > Prosthecobacter. The sequence goes on from CAYMHJ010000055.1 coordinate 13,777, forward strand.
GTTGCCATTGTCGGCGATGCCCTCGTAGGCCTGCCCGGGTGTGAAGTGGAAGCTGCCGGCGATCTTTTCATCAAAAAGGATGTCGCGCATGGGCTCCTTGATCTCTCGGTTAAAGCCGATGGCGAATTCGCCGATGTAGCGAGCACCTTCGTCACTGTCGAAGATCTTGTTGATGGCGGCGGTGTTGTTCGCGGTGGCGTTGATGATCTTGCCTTTGGAGAACTCCAGCTTCACGCTGTCGAAGGCGATGCCCTGATAGATGGTGGGTGCATTGTAGCTGATCACACCCTCGACGCTGTCCTTCACTGGCGCGCTGAAGACCTCGCCATCAGGGATATTGTGCCGACCGCCACAGACGATGGACTTGAGACCCTTCAGGCTGAAGTGCAGGTCGGTGCCAGGGCCTTTGATGTGGACGTCCTTCGCCTTGTCCATGAGCTTTTTGAGCTGGTTCATGGCTGGGATGAGCGCGGCGTAGTCGAGCAGGCAGACTTTGAAGAAGAAGTCCTCAAATGCCTGCGTGCTCATGCCCGCCTGCTGCGCCATGGCGGAGGTGGGCCAGCGCAGCACACACCAGCGTGTGTTGTTCACGCGCTCGTTTTGCAGGGGGCGCAGCTTAGCCATGACCATCTTCATTTTCTCGGCAGGCACGTCGCTGTTCTCGGTGATGTTGTTACTGCCACGCACGGCGATGTAGCAGTCCATCTTCTTCATCAGCTCCAGATGATGCGTGCCGAGGAGGTCATACTGCACATCCGCCGCGTGCATCATCATCTCACGGGTCACAGACGTGTCGTGTAGATGGACGAGCGGGTGAGCCTTGGCCTCGACGACGGCCCGGATCATCGCCTGGGCGACGTAGTTCGGAACGTCAAAGCAGTCGATCCATACGAAGTCTCCTTTTTTCACCTGAGTGGAGTAACGGACGAGAGTGCGGGCGAGCTGGTCGATGCGAGGGTCGTGCATAGTCGCTTATAACGAGCAGTGCGGGGAATGGTAAACAGGTTTTTACATTCCAGGGGCTTTTGATTCGCTTCCAAGAAAGTCCGAGTCCGCCCGTTGGGCAATTCCCCTCCGAACAAGAATCCTTACAGCAGCCTTGCCGCTCTGATGCCGTCGCTGATATAAAACAAACTTAAATACCACCCTCAATCATGAAAGCTCGCATCACTCTGGCGGCCCTCCTCGCGGCCCTTTTTCTTTTTTGGTTCTTCGAGAAGCCGGAAACGCAGCCGAAGGTGCTTCTGGACGCCCCAACCCCGGTGGCGGCCAGAATCGCCCCGGTCATACACACTCCCGACTGGTCGTCACTGTCACCTGCAGTCGCGTCCTTCCGAGAGTGGAGCGATCTCTACATCAAAGCAGCCCCGACCGAACGTCCCGGCCTGCTGGAGGAGGGTCGTGTCTTCGCCCGGGAACACACGAAGGAAATCGCAAAGCTCATTAAAACAGATCCGCAGGCAGCTATCGCCCATGCAGTTCCGATGGTGGTAAGGCAGAAGCTACCCAAAGAGATCGTCGGAATGCTTGAAGAGCGCCCGCGTCTGCGAGGTGACTTCGAGGTGTATGGCAATGTGCCGCTGCCGGGTCAGGCAAACACCACGGAGCCATACACCCGCACGGTGACCGGAAAAGATGGCAGACGCTGGAATGCCTATGTTTATGGGAGAAGGCAGATGCAGCGCACGCTGACAAACATCTCACTCAACGGAGTGGCAGTGGCGCGGGACATGGCCGTCTCGGATTCTCCAGTTCGTGTTTTGGAGGTGGGTGAGGTGCCGGAGATCGATGGCCGCCAGGTAGTGGATGTTTGTCCCGTGTCGGGCATCGAAACCGAGGTGGAAACCAGCCCCGAAGGCGCTCCACCAGCGGTGACTGAGGAGACACCCGCCTTCGAGACGCCAGAGCAGGTCATCTATGTTTGCAGCGGCGGTCACATCAGCCAGATGTCCGAGCAATACCTTACTGAAGAAGAAAAGGCGCACTGGGCAGCTCTGGGCACACAGTTAAATTCAGGCGCAGGCAGCGGTCCTTCCCATGAGCCGGTGGGCACGGTGCCGGGAGGATGGACCACGGGGCACCGCACATTCCTCTACATCCGCGCCACCTTCCCGGACAATCCAGTCGATCCACAAAACGAGCAGGAGTGCTACGACATGCTGAAGCAGATGAACGACTTCATCGTGCAGACGAGCTACGGGCGCTGCTACTTCACCTACGCGGTCCCGCCTCTGGTCGTCCTGCCTTATCCTCTGGCCTGGTACAACCGCTATAACACGGATAATGGAGGCGGCGGGGACAGTCTGATCGTGGGACATGCACGGCAGATAGCGAGAAGCATGGGCTATGACTACCTGAGCTACAATCTCGACGGCGTGCGCTGGGCGGGCGGACCTGGGAGTTACGGGGGATCAGCCTCCGTCGGCGGACGGGGCATGAGGATGAAGACGAGCAGCGCCGGCACCTTCTGCCATGAGCTCGGGCATAACCTTGGCATCTGGCATGCCAACTTCTGGCGCACCTCGCCGCCGAGCTTCACCGGACCGGGTAATAACCTGGAGTATGGCAACATTTTCGACCTCATGGGCAACAGCGGCAGCTTCGGGCAGTTCACCGCCAGCTTTAAAAACGCACTTTCATGGATGCCGCAGGAGCAGTTCTGGAATGTCACCTCGAGCGGCTTGTATCGTATCCATCAGACGGATGACGGCATCGCCGATCCCAGTCTGCGCTACGCCCTCCGCATCCGGCGGGATTCCGAGCGTGACTTCTGGGCGGAGTTCCGTCTCCGGCATCCCGGGAATGTGGGCTTTACCAACGGACTGATGATGACCTGGGATCAGTGGGGGCTCGGCGGCATTGGCGGCAGCGGTGGGGCTCCGCTGAATGGCAGCAACCGCGGAGCGCAGCTGCTCGACATGACGCCGGGCTCCTTCGGCAATGGCATCACCGACACGCGCAACGACTCTGCCCTCTGGGTGGGACGCACTTTCAGCGACCCGGATTTCAACATCCACTTCACCCCAATCGCAAAAAACAGCGGCACCACGCCGCCCTCCATGGATGTGTTTGTACAGGTCGGTGATGTTCCTGGAAACAACGCACCGACTTTAGCCATCAGCGCCAGCACGACCACGGCGGTCGCCGGAGCCAATGTCACGCTCACCGCGACAGCCAGTGATCCCGATTCCGACACGCTTGCCTATGCATGGGTGTTTGGTGATGGAACCTACTCCACGAACAACGCCGCTGTGCAGACCAAGTCATGGGCAAGTGCAGGCCACTATCAGGTGCTATGTACCGCCAGTGACATGAAGGGGAAACGCACCACGCGCAGCGTGCTGATCACCGTTGGAGCACCGACGACCTTCACCGTCAGCGGCAACATCACGGATCCCTCAGGCCAGCCGCTGGAAGGCGTCTATGTGGCGAATTACACTCCCTCGAACAACACCAGTCACAGCAATAGCAGCCTGTTCCGCGGAACCTGGACAGACACGGCCGGAAACTACACCCTCACAGGCCTCAGCGCAGGCAGCTACACGATCACACCGACGCTCTATCCTCTGACCTTTGTCAGAAGTGGCTTCACCAATCCCGTCTCCGTGGGGCCGAACTCCACCGGGAAAAATTTCACCAGCTCCAGCCTGCCCGCCATCACGATCACCTACCCCGATGCCACGGCCAATGAAGCCTCTGTTCCCGGAACCGCCACCATCCGTCTCAACCGCGCGGGCAGCACGGCGGCGGCCGTTTCCGTGCAGATTTATAATTCGTACAGAGGCAGTGCGACGCGGAACACCGACTACACACTGACACCAGCCCCGGCCGCCGCCACCAGCCCGGATGGTGGCAACGGTACCTCCCAGTATATTATCCCGGTAGGTGCCAGCTTTCTGGACATCACCCTCACGCCCATCAACGACAGCACCGCCGAAGGCATCGAGTATGCATCCCTCGACTTCGTGAACACTGCTGCAGGCTACATCATGGCGGGAAACCCGCGTGCCGTGGTGCCGATCATTGATGATGAAAGCAGTCTCCCCGTTCTAAAAATCACCCCGGTGGATGACTCGGGCCACGAGGCTGGCTCCGACACGCTCACCATGAAACTGGAGCGTAATGGTGCGACCACGGCAGCACTGACAGTGAACATCAACTACACCGGCACCGCCACAAATGTGGCCGACTATGCCGCCCCCGCCAGTGTGGTCATCCCTGCCGGAAGCTCCAGTGCCACCTTCACCCTCACTCCAGTGAATGATGCCGCCATCGAGACCACGGAGACCATCATCGCCACCATCGCCACAAACGCCGCCTACCTGCGGGACAGCACGGCCCAGAGTGTGACTTCCATATTAAATGATGACGATATGCCCACCGTGACTCTGGCCACGACTGATGCGGCGGCGAGCGAGACCGGCCCGGATAAGGGGCTCTTCACCATCAGCCGCAGTGGTGAAATGACGACTTCCCTCACCGTGGACTATTCGGTGAATGGCCGTGCAGTGATGGGAACGGATTACCGCAGGTTGGACGGCCGCGCTGTGATTCCTGCGGGCAGCACTTCCATCACTGTGGAGATCGTTCCCTTTGATGACGGCCTGGATGAAGGAACGCAGGACGTTATTTTGCAGCTCCGCACAGCTCAAAACTACGTCATAGGCGGCACGGGGACAGGCACAGTCACCATTGCTGACAACGACGCCAGCCAAGTCTATGTGGAGCTCAATACCGGCACCGGAGTGGAGCCTGCCAGCGGCAGCGCCAACGGCCCAGTCTTCCAGATCACCCGCCCGGCTTCGGGAAGTGCCATCACCGTCAATTACAGCATCACAGGCACCGCCACCAGCGGCAGTGACTTCACCGCCCTGCCCGGCACAATATCCTTCGCAGCCGGTGACACCAGCAGGACGATCATCGTCTCCATGCTGGCAGATGCCCTCACGGAGAATGCCGAGTCCGTCACTCTCAACCTCCAGCCCGGCACAGGCTATACACTGATGCAGAGCCAGCTCAGCAGCATGACAGCCTGGATTTTTGATGGCGACCAGCAGGTCGTCGATGTGAACGTGGCGGACAGCAGCAGCCTTCTGACCACGCATCTCACGGAAACAACGAGCGCGGGAGAGGACTTCCTCATCTCCCGCCGTGTCAGCAGTGCCTCTGCTCTGACGGTGAACTACACCATCAGCGGCACCGCCACGAGCGGGGCGGACTTCACTGCTCTCAGCGGCACCGCCGTCATTCCTGCGAATGCCACCAGCGTGCTCGTCACTCTTATCCCCGTAAATGACACCCTGCCCGAAGGTGTGGAGTCCATCATCATGACCTTGACGCCGAATCCCGGCACCTACGGCGTGCGCTTCGGCAGTGCCACCATGCTGCTGGGGGACAACGACAGCTTTACCAGCGGCACCGTTGGCTTTGCCGGTGCCACGTCCAGCACCCCTGAAAACGTCGGCACCTACAACCTGCCCGTGAACATCAGCGGCACCCCTCCCGGTCCCGTCAGTGTAAACTACCGAGTCAATGGCGGCACCGCTGCAGGTAATGGCATCGACTTCACCCTCGCCGAGGGTGTGTTGAACTTCACCTCGGGTGAAACCAGCAAGCCAATCCCGGTCTCCATCAGTCACGACTTGCTGCCCGAGCCGAATGAAACCCTCGTGCTCCAGCTTTTCAATGCCACCGGAGCCAACCTAGGCAGCAGTACCCACACACTCACTATCCAGAATCGCTCCATGCCCGAGGCATTCTCGGACATCGCCTCTGGCGTCAGCAGCACCGGCATGACTTTCAATGGCCGTGTCATGCCCGGCGGACTCGCCACCACCTATTGGTTCGAATACGGCGGCACCACGACCTATGGCAGCACCACACCCGTGCAGAACGCCACGGCAGGAAACGTTCCCGTCAATGTGAGCGCCATCGTCACTGGCCTCACCCTCACGTCTTATCATTTCCGTCTCGTCGCACAAAACAGCCTCGGTATCACCTACGGCATCGACCAGTTCCCCGGCATCATCAGCACTCCCCCCTTCATCGCGGAGCATCCTCAGGGCATCGCGGTGAACATCGGTGATCCTGCTGAGTTCACGGTTTTCGCCACTGGCGGCGGCCTGAGCTATCAATGGCAAAAGGGAACCACGGACATCGACGGTGCCACCTCCGCCACCTACACGATCCCCGTCACCACCCTGCTCAGTGCGGGCGACTACCGCTGTGTCGTCACGAATGCCGACGGCAGCGCCACCAGTAACCCCGCCAATCTTCTCATCATCACACCGCCAGTGATCACCCAGCATCCCTCGCCGCAAAATGTGGTGGATGGACAATCCGTGAGCTTCACGGTCATCAGTTCAGGGCTCTTCCTCTCCTACCAGTGGCAGAAAGACGGGGTAGATCTTCCTGGCAGGGCGGAGTCAACCCTCCAGTTCACCGACGTGGATACCAGCCTCAGCGGAAGTTACCGCTGCGTCGTGAGCAACTCGGCAGGTTCAGACACCTCCGATCCCGCCGCGCTCTTCGTCGATGGTCCGCCAACCATGGCCCGCGAGCCAGTGAGTGTCGCTGTAAAGCTCGGAGATCCCGCCACCTTCGACCTCGCTGCCTCCGGCCCCGGACTCACCTTCCAGTGGCAGAAACTGATCTCTGCCAGCTTTGTGAACGTCGATGGTGCAACGAGTGCCAGTTTCACCATCCCCTCCGCCACTGTGGATGACACTGGCAGCTACCGCTGCCGGGTCGGCAACACCCACGGTATCATTTCCAGCGCCACAGTCACGCTGAGTGTCGTCGCGCCACCTCAGATACTGACACCTGCGGCACCGAGCTCAGTGACTCTGAATGAGCAGGAACCGCTAAACCTGGCCGTGACCGCCAGCGGTCTCTTTCTTTCCTACCAGTGGTATCTTGGCGGAGCGCCGATACTTGGAGCCACCTCTTCCACCTATAGTGTCCTCAATGCGGAGGAGTCACAGAACGGCGTGTACACCTGTGTGGTGTCCAATGCTGCCGGTGATGCTACATCGCCCGCAGTGACTGTGCTCGTCATCACCCCGCCTGTCATCACCGCTGAACCCGAAGATACCTTTGTCGCCTCCGGTGAGCCTGTGACACTCACCTTTGCCGTCTCGGGGCCCCAGCTCACATATCAGTGGTGGTATAACGGACTGCCCATCACCAACGCCACCGGCGGCAGCCACACCATCGCAGCCATGGCCATCTCCAACATCGGTGTCTATCATTGCAAGATAACTAACAGCGCCGGAACAGCCACCACACGCTACGCTCTTGTCGGCATCGAGGGGATGCCGCTCGTCACCCGGGCCCCTTATCCGGTGCTTATGGAGGCGGGTTCCCTCTTCCGCTTGCAAGTCGAGGCATCAGGCACTGACCTCAGTTACATCTGGAAACTGAAGGGCAAACAAGTCGGCACAGGATCGATCTTTGAGGTCTGGCCTGCCACCAGCAAAAATGCCGGACTCTACACCGCCGAGGTGAAAAACACCCTCCGCACCACCACCACCCAGCCTGTCAATGTCACCACCGTCAGTGACATGAGCCCGGCTTTGGACATGCCCACGCTGAAGTGGAGCACCACAGGCCCTTCTTTCTGGCGTCCAGCCCCGGGCATCCAGGCCAGGGATGGCAAGGACGCCATCTCCGCCGGGAATCTGCCTCACGGCCATTTCGCCTCTCTCAGCACGCGGATCACCGGCCCCCTCGTCCTGCAATGGTGGCAGAAGATTTCCACCGAGCAGGACAGCGACCACCTCCGCGTGATGCTCGATGGCGCAGAGGTCTCCTCGACCAGTGGCATCCTCGAATGGCATGCCGCCAGTCTCACCGTCCCCCCTGGTGTGCATCAGATCGACTTCATCTATGAAAAAGATGGGGCTGGTCATGGCGGGCTCGACCGAGTCTGGCTCGACACCATGTCCGCCGCCCCCGCCTCCGAGCCCACTGGCCTCGCCGAAAACCGCCTCATCGGCTCCGGCTCCACGGTGCCTCTGGTGGCAGCCTACACCGGCCCCGCACCGGACAGCTTCCAGTGGCGTCGTAATGGTGGCCCCATCTCGGGAGCCACCAGCCCACACTGGAACCTAGTGAATATCCAACTGAGCCACGCAGGCACCTACGACTGCGTTTTGACCAGCATGGTCAATGGCATCAAAATGACCCGTCTCACACCGCCGGTGGAAATCGGCGTCGTTGAAGTCCTCCATACCCGCCATGTCGTTCCATCGGGCACCGTGCAGCCACTCATCGCCAAGGCCGTCGGCAAAAACCTCACCTACCAGTGGCGGCGTGCCAGCACGCCGATTCCAGGAGAAACTTCCAGCAAGGTCAGCGTCACCCTCCACCAGACTTCTTACAGCGACGACTACATCTGCGCCGTCACCAATCCTGCCGGCACCGTCGATGCAGGCATCCGCCGCATTGATGTCTTCAACCGCGCCCCGGAGATCACGCTCGCGGGCGATCTCGATGACGCCGTGCTCAGCGGCCCTTACAGCTTCCAGGTGCCCGTCAATCCAGTGCCCGCCTTTGCACCCACCGGATTCACCGCCAAAGGTCTGCCGAAAGGTCTGATCATCAACAAAATCACCGGCCTAATCTCCGGCATCCCTGAGCAGGCGCCGCCCGCCGCCGTGCCCGTCACCCTCACCGCCTTCAACAAAGAGGGCAGTGACTCCGTCGAGACACGTCTCTTCGTCCATGGCCTCGGCACCAAATCAGGCATCTTCACCAGCCCACTTGGCCGGAACGCCACCCTCAATCAAGGACTCGGCGGCCGCCTCGACCTCGTCATCACCGGCAATGGCACCTTCTCCGGCACCCTCACGCTCGGCGCCCTCAAACACAGCTTCAAATCACGCATTGTCACCAGCACCGCCAACCTCACCCAGGCCACCGCCAGCTTCGACGTCGTCCGCGGGAAAGCTCCAACCGCCCGCGTCAATCTCCTCCTCACCGATGCCGGACTCATGACCGGCTCCGTGACCCAGGCTGCAGAAAGCCTCGCCATCGACGGCTGGAAAGTGCCCTGGAGCAAAGCAGCGCCCGCCACCGCCTACGTCGGAGCCAAAGCCCCCGTCGGCTGTTACAACTTCACCCTCCCTATGCCTCCCGGGCCAGCTCTCGCAGATTCCGCCAGCCCCCAGGGCACAGGCTTTGGCACCTTCATCATCGCGCGTGACACCGGCCTCACCACTATCACAGGCAGGCTCCCGGATGACAGTACCTACACTGCATCCAGCGCCGTCGGCGCCCTCGGGCAAATGGTCGTCTTCACCCCGCTCTACGCTGCGTCAAACCTCGGCTCTCTTCAGGGGCGGCTGGACATCGCCCCGGCCACGGATGCCGATGACAACACCCTCAACGGCCAGATCACCTGGTGGCGCCCCACCTTCACAGCAGCAGCCAAACAGCGGCTCGATCCCAATGGCTTCGAAGCACCCGTCATCCTCGAAGCCGACGGCGCACGCTACATCGCCCCCGCCACACCCGAGCTTGTCCTCGGTCTCGCTGAAGCCGGCCCGAACACCGCCGACCTTAACTTCCTCCAAGGCGGCCTTGGCTCGCCACCGCCCTCACCAGACATCACTCTGACTCTCGGCAAAGGCAGCGCCGTCGCCTACCCAACTCTGAATCCACGTAAAGTCGCGATAAGCTTTATCCCCGCTAAAGGCACCTTCGCCGGAAGCTTCACTCTCGAAGACACAGACCCGCTGGACCTCCGCCCGCCTCCCGCCGTGCTGAAAAAACTCCCCCGCAAAGTCACCTTCAACGGCCTTCTCGTCCTCACAGCCGATGGCTGGCGCGGCGTCGGCAGCTTCCTCCTCCCCGAGCTTCCTGACGTGACTGGTGAAAAACTCACCACCACGCCCGTCCACGCCGGAGCTATCCAGATCATCCCGGCTGCCACTCCGTAAACGTCTGCACCAAACGCGTGCAACCCAGCCAGGAAATGCGATAAAACAGTCATCGCATGAAGTTCCTCTTTTTACTGCTCTTCACCAGTTACAGCACCTATGCTGTCGAGTTCAAAGCCGCCAGCGCGGGCATGGAGATCGCCGCTGGTAGTCTGGGGAGTTTCACGCTGACCTACCCTGAGTTTGAGCCACCACACAAGATCGTCGAGGTGAAGGCCGCAGGAGCGAAGGCGAACGTGAAATATGAAGGCGGAGTGGAGTGTGTGGTAACGGCGGGAAAAGAGGAGATCGTAGTCGTTTTCAAAGACGTGACTGCGGACGTGAAGTCCTGGAAAATGACGATGCTGATCGACATCGGCTTCGCGAAGGGCGGCTCGTGGCGGATTGGCGACAAAGAGGGCGTTTTCCCGGCGGAGAAGGCTTCGCCGCCGCACATCGCGAGTTTGAACGCGACGACGTTTTTGTTGAAGAATGCTCAGGGGCAGAGCTTGAGCATTCAGACGCCGGATTTCGCCTTTCAGCAGCTTACGGACAACCGTGAATGGAACTGGGCGGTGTATCACTGGCAGTTCATCGTGCCTTATGCAGCGGAACGAAGCGTGGCGAAGATCAAGGCGACCTCGGATCTCGCATCGGTGACGAAGTTGATCGATCCCTTTGGGCAGAGCTTGAAGGATGGGTTCCCGAACAAGCTCCTCAGCCTCGAGACACTGAAAGCCGATGTGGAGACTGACAAAGCTTACTACGCTGCCATCGAACAACCGAAGCTGGATCGCTTCGGAGGCATGCCGGGCAGTGGTGAGGCGCTGGGATTGACGAAGACCGACTTCTTTCATGTGGAGCAGAAGGATGGCAAATCATGGCTCGTCGATCCCGATGGGAATGCCTTCTTCCACCTCGGCGTGTGCGGTTTCGCGCCGAATGACGACTACACTTATGTGAAGGGCCGGGAGGGCATCTACGAGTGGCTGCCTAAGCTCGACAGCGAATACGCATCGGCATTTCGCGAGGGGAATTCGGACCATTTTTCGTTCTACATCGCGAACACGATCAAAAAGTTCGGCGCTGCGTATGATTTCGAATCGCACGCGGCGCGGATGATCGAACGGGTGAAGAAATGGGGCTTCAATTCGATCGGCGCGTTCAGTCCGGTGCCGCAGAAGGCGGCGTTTCCGTATGTGGCGCATCTGCCGACCAACGAATGGGAGGGCGTGCCGCGCATTCCCGGCGCGCATGAGGTGTGGGACCCGTTTGATGCGGCCACGACGGCGAAGATCGCGGAAAACATCGCGCGTGAGGTGCCTGCACGGGCCAATGATCCACTCTTGATCGGCTGGTTCATCGTTAATGAGCCGCGCTTTGATGAACTGCCGCGTGTGATTCCATCGCTGGATGGCAAGCACGCGTGCAAACGCGAGCTGGTGGCCGCTTTGAAGGCGAAATACAGCACGGTGGAGGCTTTCAACACGGCGTGGCAGGCGAAAGCGGCCTCGTTTGATGAACTCATCGGCTCCGGGCTCGCGGTGACGACGGAGGCGGCGAAGGCGGATGTGAAGGCGTTTGTCGGTGTGTTCCTCGAAACCTACTTCACGCAGATCGAGAAGGTGTTCCGCCAGCATGACGCGAATCATCTGCTCATCGGCAGCCGCCTTCAGCCGATCACGATCAAGGACGAGCAGCTCTGCCGCATCATGGGCAGCCATCTCGATGTCGTGAGCTACAACTACTACACCTTCGGCGTCGATACAGCGGCGCTGAAACGCTACCACGAATGGACCGGCGGCAAGCCGATGATGCTGAGCGAGTTCTTCTGGGCCTCGCCGAAGGACAGTGGGCTGATCGGTGGACGTGAAGTGTGCTCGCAGCAGGAGCGCGGACTGGCGTATCGGAACTACGTCGAGCAAAGTGCAGCACTCGGTTTCGTCATCGGCATTGAGTGGTTCACGCTCGTCGATCAGTCGACAACGGGACGCTGGTTCAGCCAATACAATGGCGAAAGCTACAACACCGGACTCCTCAGCGTGGCAGATCGCC
>CAYMHJ010000056.1:0-25707 GCA_964390165.1 uncultured Prosthecobacter sp.
GCGGCATCATGCCGGGCTGCATGGGATAGCCTGGTGGGTAACCCATCGGCTGGGGCACCATGCCGGGGTGTTGGGGTGGAGTTGGAGCTTCAGGAGATCCTGGTGCGGCGGGTGTATCAGACATGGCTGGAAGAGAGGACGATCTTCGAATCGACGGACAAATGCCGACTTTCTTGGGATTGGCGGAAAAATAATTCAATCCCCACAGCCTGTCCCGCAGCCTGCAAGAGCACATGTGGCACCTTCCTCCCCAAATGCCGGGGAAAGCTGACGAACCTCGTCGGCATCAGGGGCTTCCATCGCTGGATTCGGGGCCTGGGCCCTGAGGCCGAGATCCCGGAGGAGACGCATATCCTCATTCGCTCGAGGGTTGGCTGCGGTTAGGAGTTTGTCTCCGTAGAAAATGGAGTTCGCTCCAGCAAAAAAGGCCAGCGCCTGGGCCTCGCGACTCAGATTGGTGCGGCCAGCACTCAGCCGGACTTTGGCACGGGGTATGGCGATCCGCGCCACGGCGATCATGCGGATGAAGGCGAAGGAATCCACCACCTCATTTTCGCCAAGCGGCGTGCCTTGGATGGGCATGAGCGCATTGATAGGCACGCTTTCGGGATGCGGATTGAAGTTGGAGATCACCTCCAGCATTTTCAGTCGGTCATCGATAGTCTCCCCCAGGCCAAGAATCCCCCCGCAACAGACAGACATGCCAGCATCCTGCGCGTGGCGGATGGTGCGAAGACGGTCTTCAAAGGTGTGTGTGCTTACAATGTTCGGGTAATGTTCCGGCGAAGTGTCCACGTTGTGGTTGTAGGCCGTCACCCCGGCTTCCTTGAGCAGGCGGGCCTCTTCGGAGCCTAGCTCACCGAGCGTTACACAGACCTCCATGCCGAGCTTGGAGACGTCACGCACGATGTCAAGCACCTGGTCGAATTTTTGGGTGCCTAGTCGCACGCCCTTCCATGCTGCGCCCATGCAAAAACGTGTGGAGCCATTCGCCCTGGCAGCCAGCGCACGCTCGATCACCTGCTCACGTGGCATCAGTTTCTCCGCCTGCACCCCCGTTGTGTAGCGGGCGCTTTGGGCGCAGTAGCCGCAGTCTTCACTGCATCCGCCGGTCTTGATGCTCAGCAGGGTGCAAAGCTGCACCTCATTGTTTGTCCAATGTTCCTCATGCACGGCACGTGCCTGCTTCAGAAGGTCAAAGAATGGCTGATGGTAGATGCGATGCAGGTTGGCGTATTTCATGCGTTGGCTTGGAGGCCTGTTTCTGCCACGGATCAGTTCCAGCGGCAAGGACGAAGGCGGCATTCAAATTCAAGGGATGCGCATGATTTGGGAGAAGTGCTCCCTCTCCTTTTTGCCAAGTAAGAAAGCATCTGGCTGGCTGACCAACTCGAGGTGGATCGTTTGATGGAAATCCCCATCATGGACGGTAATGGTAGGAGCCTGCCATTCTTGGGTTCCCCTTCCCTCCTATCACCTCCTCCCGCTTTCGTCCCCGCCATGAGAAACTACGCCCTCATTGATCGCCGCACCTGCCTGAAAGGTGTCGGAGCATCGCTCGCGCTGCCGCTTTTTGAAACCATGGGCTGGGCTGAGGCCGTCAGGGGAAAGGCGGTCAAGCCGCCCGTGCGCATCGGCTTCATGTACATGCCGCATGGCGTGATCATGGATCAGTTCTGGCCGGGGAATGCGGAGAGCTTCTTGAAGTCGCCGCCGCCCGCTTTGGAGTCGCTGCGGCCGATCCTCGACCAGATTCTGCTGATGAAGGGCATCTCGGGCGTGCCGATCTCTCCCTTCAATGGCGCTCCTCATGCGTTGGAACTCTCCACCTGGCTCACCGCCCGCCTGCCGGATGCCGACAAGCGCAGTCAGATCAACATCGCCATCTCGGCGGATCAGATCGCCGCGAATTACATGGGCGGACTCACCTCCCTGCCCTCCCTGGAACTCGCGACGATGCCGCAGACGCACAAGGAGAACCAGGAAGGTCTCAATGAGGGCTACTACTCGCACTGCAGCTACCGCTCGCCCACCCAGGCCGTGCCTGCGGAGACAAATCCACGCAACGTGCTGAACCGCCTGTTTGGAAAGTCTGACAAGCCCGGAAAAACGGGTCAAACTGACCCGCTGGATCGACAGATGCTCGATCTGGTCATCGGTGGAGCCAAAGATCTGCGCAAAAAGCTGCCGCAAGGCGATCAGCACAAGCTGGACGAATACCTCGACAGCGTGCGCGCTGTGGAGCGTCGCATAGCCGCCATCGAGTATCGCCAAAAGGAGGCCGCTTTGGAGAAAGCAGGCGTCGCTTCCAGCAAACGCAACGCCTCCGACTCCCCGCCCATCGAGATCAAGATCCCTGAAGGCGACAAGCGCAGCGAATACATGCAGGTCATGTGCGACCTCAACGTGCTGGCCTTCCAGACCGACACCACCCGCGTCAGCACTTACATCGGCTCCACACCGAATGGCGTGTCCTATCCTGAGCTCGGCTTCACCGACACGCATCACTCGCAGACCCATCACAACAACGAAGCGGGCAAGGCGGGCAAAGTCGCCGCCATTACCAAGTTCAACATCGACCAGTTCGCCTACATGGTGAAGAAGATGGCCAGCCTCCGCGAAGGCGAAGGCACCCTGCTCGACAACTGCATCATGATGTGGGGCAGTGGCCTCGAAGACGGCAACAAGCACTCCCGCGAGAACCTGCCCTTCATCATCGCCGGCAAAGGTGGCGGTTCCGTGAACACAGGACGCTTTTTCGCCAACACCAAAGGCAATCAAGGTGACCTGCTCACCACCATCCTCGCCTGCGCCGGTGTGCCGCTGGATCGCCCCATCGGCATTGCGACGAAGCAGTTGACGGAGATGATGAAGGTGTGAAGTAGCGAAGAGGCAAAGGCGGCTCTCAATCGGACAAGTTTCGCAGCAGCGACGCTGGACGTGGCGTCGTTATCCTCTGCATGAAGCCTTTTGCATTATCACTGATCGTCATGACAGCATTGGCGAGATTTCTTGCTGGTGAAGAGAGCAAGTCAGCCTACGAACCGGAACAGTTCTTCCGCGCCCAGATCCTGCCGATCCTCCAGACTCGCTGCTACGAATGCCATTCGCGCGAACATGAGGCCGAGGGCGAGCTGTTCCTGGATTCCAAGACTGGATGGGAAACCGGTGGCGAGAACGGTCCGGCGGTGAAGCCCGGCGATTTAAAGAACAGCCCGCTCATCCAGGCCATCCGCCACCTCGACTCCGACAGCGCCATGCCGCCAAAGAAAAAGCTCCCGCCCATTGAGATTGCTCTGCTTGAGACGTGGGTGTTGCTCGGCGCGCCTGACCCGCGGATCGAGCCATCGCGCAAGTGAATGGATGAAGTCATGTCCGCGAGCCGCTTCGCGTTCAGTTCAGCAGTTTCAGAGCGTGCTGATCAGGATCACGGAAGTAGGTGCCAATGCCTTGCCCCCTCATGCCATCGCTGCCACCACATCTGGCTCATGCCTTTCGTCCCTTCGGCTTGGCCGAACGAGCACTCGGCTTCGAGCACACATCGCGGAGACATTCGCGCAGCCATCGGTGGGCTGGGTCAGCATCCATTCGTGGATGCCAGAGCAAAGAGACCGTAAACTCCGGCGTGGCGATGGGAAGAGGAAAGCTATGCATGTCCTCACGCAAGACGCCGGTGTGGCGCTCAGGAACCGTGGCGATGAAGTCGGAGGCACGAGCGAGAGCGATGGCGGTGGAGAAGCCGCCGACTGTAGTGACGATCTTCCGTTCGAGTCCAAGTGGCTCCAAAACTTCATCAACCGCTCCCATCTCAAGGCCCGGCCGTGATACGGCGATGTGTCCGCAGGAAGCGTAACGCGTGGGAGTGACCCTGCCTTTACTCAACGGATGTCCCGATCTGACGACACCCACGAAGCGATCACGAAACAACGCCTGCGCGCGCACCTCCGGACCAATCATCTTTGCCACCACACCTGTTTCCAGATCAATGATGCCCTCACGCAGCGGCGCACTGTCTTTGTCAGACTTCAGCACGAAGCACAGCCTGACGCCGGGAGCTTCCTGGCCGACGCGTGCGATCAAACTGGGGCCAAAGTTCTCCACGAAGCCCTCACTGGTCCGCAGCGTGAACGTGCGGACGAGTTGCTGGAGATTGAGCTTCTTCGACGGACGCAGAACGGCTTCCGCATCCTGCACGAGTTGGTGAACTTGCTCCCGTAGTTCGATGGCACGCGGTGTGGGAACGAGTCCACGCCCGGCCCTCACCAAAAGCGGATCGCCCGTCGCCTCGCGCAGTCTCGCCAGTGCCCGGCTCATCGCCGAGGAACTGAGCCGCAAGCGTTTCCCCGCGCGCACCACGCTGCCTTCAGCGAGCAGCACATCCAGGGTAAAGAGCAGATTGAGATCGGGCCTCGACATGAGACCGATGCTATCGGGAGGTGGCGTCAAACGCAATGATACAGTGCAAACGGCGCGTCTTCCGCCATGTCAGGCATGGGCTTAAAAAGCTCCCATGTTCAAATCCATCACCGCATCACGAGCAGACATCATCACTCAGTCCTCAGCGACAGGAGGACTCGCGAGCCTGTCTCTCGCCATGCTGCTGTCCTCACTGGGCACCAGCAGCGCCAATGTCGCTCTGCCAACCTTGGCGCAGGCGTTCAACGCTTCCTTTCAGGAGGTCCAATGGATCGTCCTGGCGTATCTGCTGGCCATCACCACGCTGATTGTCAGCGTCGGACGACTCGGAGACATCATCGGGCGCAAGCTTTTGCTGCTCATCGGACTGGTCCTTTTCACCATCGCTTCATTCCTCTGCAGCATCGCGCCCACACTTGGATTGCTGATTGCCGCAAGGGTGGTGCAGGGACTTGGAGCAGCCATCATGATGTCCCTCACCATGGCGATGCTGCGGGAAGCCGTTCCGCAGGAGAAGACCGGCAGTGCCATGGGTTTGCTCGGCAGCATGTCGGCGATTGGCACCGCGCTTGGGCCGTCGCTCGGAGGCGTGTTGATCGCCGGATTTGGCTGGAGATCCATCTTCCTCATCAATGTGCCGTTGGGCATCCTGACGTGGGTTCTTTCGCGCCGCTATCTGCCCGAGGATCGTCACGAACCGAAGACCACGCGCACCGATCTCGACATCCTGGGTTCGCTTTGGCTGGCCTCGTCGCTTGAAGCCTATGCACTCGCCATGACTTTGGGACGCGACAGCTTCGGCATGATCAATGGAGGGCTCTTACTCTTGGCGGGCACTGGACTCGGCCTGTTTTTGTGCACCGAAGCAAAGGCCGCGTCACCATTGATCCAATTGAAGCTGTTTCGTGATCCGGTGCTCAGTGCCAGCCTCGCTATGAGCGCCCTCGTCGCCACGGTGATCATGGCGACCTTGATCGTCGGCCCGTTCTACCTCTCGCGCACGCTCGAGCTTGAGACGGCACTCGTGGGACTCGTCATGACCACCGGTCCGTTGGTCGCTGCGCTAACCGCCATGCCGTCGGGCCGTGCGGTGGACCGCTTTGGCTCGCAGCGCATGACCATCGTCGGACTCATCGCCATGACTGCCGGTTCCCTCACGCTGGCCGTTTTACCCGCGACGTTCGGCATCGCTGGCTACATCATCCCACTTGTCATCATCACCGCCGGATATGCGTTATTTCAGACGGCCAACAACACAGACGTCATGCAGGCGGCGCAGCCAGACCAACGCGGTGTCATCTCCAGCATGATCAATCTGTCGCGAAATCTTGGTCTTATCACCGGCACTTCCGTAATGGGTGCCGTGTTTGCTTTCGCTTTAGAGACGACCGACATTCAATCCGCCACTGGGGAGTCCGTTGCCTCCGGCATGAGAACCACCTTCGCTGTAGCGGCGACGCTGACCGTGATCGCTCTTGGCATGGCGATGGGAGGTCAGGTTCTCTCTCGAAACTCAAGAACTCCGGCTACATGACGAGCCGGGCCTGATCACAGCCCCTCCCACAGCTTGATGTCATCAATCTGACAGGTGCCAAAGTCGAGGGCCTTGAAGTCGATCTGTGCCTGGCCGGTCATATCGATGTTCTTGCTGTCGAAGCGGTGCTTCTTGCCGTCGATGGTGAGGAGGAGCGAGCCCTTCTTCAGCTCGATGGCGACGTCATGCCACGCATTGAGTGTGAAGAGCGGTTGCTCCACTGGCAACGTCTCGACGTTCTTCTTGATCGTCAGCGTCGTGGCTTTTTCACTAAAGGTGATCGTGTGGATGTGATGACCGATGTCGATCAGTGGCGAGCCCTTGGTGTAGGCTTTGCCGTCGTAACGCACCCGCATGGTGCAGACGAAGTTCTCGGGCACTTTTTTGAGCCAGATCACCGGCTTCAATCCCGCATGGGAGGGATCGTCGCTGGCTTTCTTTTTCTCCTGAAACTCCTTTGATGACTCGCTGCCGTGAAGAACGCCGTCCTTGATGACCCAGGTGGTGTTCTGCCGCACCTCCCAGAATTCGGTGTTCAGGGTTCCATTGAAGCTGTCGGCATAGACGAGCTTGGTGCTCTGAAACAGTTCCGGCTTGTAGTCAGGCTCGGCTGAGTGGGCGGCGGAGATGAGAAACAGGGGCAGCAGGAAGGTGGAAAGACGATGTGACATGGCCCGATGGGAACGTGCTCTCCACCCTTGTCTTGCTTTGCATTCAAGACTGCGGCTGTTGAGGCCGGACATGGATGTGCCGATGAGGCATTGCAGAGGAAGACCGCATTTCCGGTGCAGGATTCCATCGTGCAGACTGTGGACGATGGTTTGACCAATGCACTCGTCGCTGCTTTCCTTCTGAAAACACCACCTTTTCCCCAAAGCTCATGAACTACATCGAACCCCACGGCCACATGGTCAGCCGCACCACGGACGACTACGAGCGCATGGCGCTGGCCGGCTGCCAGGTGATCTGCGAACCGGCCTTCTGGGCGGGCTTTGACCGCGCCTCGTCGGAGGGCTTTTACGATTACTTCCGCCAGATCACCGAGTATGAACCGAAGCGCGCGGCCCGCTTTGGCATCCAGCATTTCTGCTGGCTGTGCATCAACCCGAAGGAAGCGGAGGACATGAAGCTGGCGGAGGACGTGATGGCGCTCATCCCGCAGTTTTTAAACAAGCCCAATGTGCTCGGAATCGGTGAGATCGGCCTGAACAAGAACAGCCGGAACGAGTTGCGCATCTTTGAGCAGCATTTGCAACTGGCGCAGGATCATGATCAGCTGGTGCTGATCCACACGCCGCATCTGGAAGACAAGCTGAAGGGTACGAAGCTGATCGTACAGGCGCTGAAAAACTTCCCGAAGATCACGCCGGAGCGGGTGATCATCGACCACGTCGAGGAGCATACGATCGATCATGTGCTGGACCAGGGATTCTGGGCAGGCATCACGCTCTACCCGGAGAGCAAATGCACGCCGCACAGGGCGATCGACATGCTGGAGCACCGCCGGGCGGAGCGCATCTGGATGAACAGCGCCTGTGACTGGGGTGTGAGTGATCCGCTGGCTGTGCCAAAAACCATGCAGGCCATGCGCCAGCGCGGCTGGACGCGAGAGATGATCCAGCGTGTGGCCTGGGAGAACCCCCGCGCCTTCATGGCCCAGGGCGGCAAGTTCCAAGGCTGAGGGCGGCTGCTTTACTGTATGTCAGGCCGCTGACCGATGGTCACGGGCACGACGACGAGCTGCCCATTGCGGAAGACGGTGAGCGTGGCCTTGCTGCCGGGGGCGAGCTGGCGGATGTGGCTGAGCAGTTCGCGTGGGTTGCGGAAAGGTTTTTCATTCAAGGCCGTGACGACATCTCCGGGCACAAGCCCGGCGAGAGCGGCGGGTGAATCGGCATCCAGATCCGTGATGTAGGCCCCCGTGGTTGAGGTGCCGAGGCTGGCATCAATGGCAACAGACTCGGAGCTGAGTTCCAGTCCGAGATAACCGGAACTACCGCCTTTTGATTCGGAGAGGATGGCATCGACGACGGCCTTTGCATCGTTGGCGGGAACGGCGAGTCCGACTCCCTGCCAGGCGCGCACGTTTTCATCGCCACGATAAATGGCGACGTTGATGCCGATCATCTCACCCCGGATGTTGACGAGCGGACCGCCGGAGTTGCCGGGATTGATGACGGTGTCGGTTTGCAGGTAATCGAGCTGGCTGTCACTGAGGTGGCGGTCGCGGGCGCTGATGATGCCCTGGGTCACGGTGCCGCTGAGACCGAAGGGATTGCCCACGGCAAAGACGATCTGCCCGACTTTGGCGGCGTCGCTGTTGGCGAAGGTGAGTGCTGGAAAATCATTTTTGGGGCTTTCGATCTTCAACAAGGCGATGTCACGCTCACGACTGGCGCCGAGGATGCGGGCGGGGAATTTTTTGTTTTCGTTGGTGGTGATCATGACCTCGCTGACATCGGCAATGACGTGATAGTTGGTGATGATGTGCCCCTCTTTGGAAATGATGGCCCCAGAGCCGAGGCCGGGCACGACCTGCGGCCTGCCTGCGACGAGGCCAAAGAAGGGATGCCATGCCGTCTGCCCGCGACGAAGAGTGCGGGTGGTGACACTGACGACGCTGGGAAGCACGGCGGCGCTGAGTTTGGCGAACTCATCGTTCATGGCCGAGAGGATTTTCACGTCATCAAGATTGAGTTTGGGCGCTTCAGGTGCGCTGAACTGCTCCTGACCGGGTTTTTCCCCTCGCAGGAAATTCAGCAGACCATAACCGGGCTGCTGACCGCGCCAGAGAGAAAAGGCTGCGGAGGCGAGAACAAAGATGGCGAGGGCGAAGATGAGACGGCGAAAAGTATCCATGCGTGTGCCTACGTTGCGCGGCCTTCAGTGGATGGCAAGCGGCTGACGGCTTTCGATCCGGCGCTGACTAGGGTTTAAACAGCACCAGTTCGTAGATAGCCCAGTCGTTCGTACTGGTGGTGCTGTCCTGGGTGATGCGTACATAGCGGGCACGAGCGGGAGAACTGAAGACGATCTCGATGAGCGCACCTTTGCCATCCCCTTCACTGACCTTGGTCCAGTCCCTGCCATCGGAGGAAAGCTCCACATGATATTTGCGGGGGAAATCCCCTGCCGCAGCCTGGCAGTCGAGTGCGAGTCCGGCGATCATTTCCTCGGCAGGAAGTTCGACCTGGAACCACTGACCGGGAGACTGACGGGCCTTGGTGCCCCAGCGGCTGGTGACATTGCCATCAGCCACGTTTTTGGCATCGGGGACGTTCTGACTGGGCTGGAATTTCCAGGCGGAGCGGGGCTCGATCAAGGGCAGCTTGGTTTTCAGCCGCAATGGCAGCGGGGGGATGGTGTTGAAGTAATAACTTTTGATGTTCGGGCCTTCCAGGAGCTGGAGCTGATCCGGACGCAGGACACTGGCATACATCTCGACTTCAGCGAGCCAGCCGGAGAATTGATCGGCATTGCTGACCATCACCGATTTGGCATCGGCGACACGACCGAGCTGCAGCATTGTGAGCGGCTGACCTGGGGATGGCAGGCTGGTGCCCTTGCCGTTGAATGCTTTGTCCGAGCCGTCACGCACCCGCATCGCGGTCTCCCCGGAATCAGCAGTCCATGTCAGGGCTGCCGTCACGGGTTTGGTTCCATCGACATCTTTGGATGTGATGCTGCTGCGGGTGCCTGAGTCATTGATGAATTCAGCAAGCAGGTGTTTGTCCTTGGTTACGGAAAGCGAGACACTGGCGCCACTGGCGTTCAGCAGGGTCATGACTCGCGTGGGGAGAGAGGCAGCATCGGCCTGAAAGACGATATTAAAGGTAAGTCCACGGGGTCCCTTGACCTTCGCTGAGCCAAAGGGGAACTGCTCGGAGTCTTTGCCGGGATCAGTAAGCAGGAGCGCGGAGGGTTTGTTATTCCTTTGTCGGAAGTCGAAGGCCACGCGCCCGCTTTTCAGGTTCATGTGACTCCAAATCTGCCGCAGAGGCGCATAATTGGCGGAGTTTTGAAAAGCCCGCATGACATTGCTCTCGCCACGCTTGGCCAGATCATGCCATTCGAAGATCGGCTCGTTGTTGTTGGCAGCCCGAGGACGACCCGCCGGATCCCGGGTGTTTTTTGCCTGCCCAGTGTTGGCGACTAGATGCAGGACGAGATCATCGTCCTGTGGCGGATATTGCCGATCGTTGGGGAGCTGAAAGATGATTTTCTCCGGGCCACTCGAGCTGGCCTGCGTCGGCGCTTTGGCGACTACATTGTCTACGGCCTGCTTTTTCCCGCCGCTCATCAGAGTCATGATGACCAAAAGCAGAATCAAAACGCCCCCCCCAATCAACGCATACTTTCTGACTTGCGAGTCGGCGCGCTTTTTTGCGGGGCTCAGCGCCTGCGCACGGATGGGACGTCGGCCTGGCTGGACACGAGGTGCCGCCTCAGACTGATGTCCCAAGGTCTGTGCAGGTGCTGAATAAATCTGCGCCGTCTGTGCGGCGACTTCGACGACGGGCTGGGCCTGAGGGATCGGACCCGTTTGATAGGCAGGCACCTGTCCAGTCTGGTAATACATGGCCTGCACTGGCACAGAACTGGTGGTGACTGCGCCCATGGGCGGTACGGTTCCAGTGGGATACATGGCCTGCGGGTACGGTGCAGGCACCGGGGCGTAACCCATCGGCATCCAAGGCATGACCTGGGGGGCTGAGGCCATTTTTTCCCAGGCGCGGAATTCCTCGATGCCTTGCTGGGCCGAAGCCGGGCGGTCCTCCGGCTTGCAGGCCATGAGCCGCATGACCCAGGCTCCGAGCCAGGGCGGCACATGCGGCGCCACGACGTGCAGGGGCACGAGGTCGTGGTTGATGTGCTTGTCGATCACGCTGGCCACCGTCTCGCCATCGAAGGCTTTGCGGCCGGAGAGTGCTTCATAAAAGACGCAGCCGAGCGAGTAGAGGTCCGTCCTCTCATCCACCGGCTTCCGGGTCACCTGCTCCGGGGCCATGTAATGAATGGAGCCCATCACGGAGCCGCTTTGATCTTCCGTCTGCTTGCGCGCACGCAGACCGGAGCGGGCGAGTCCGAAGTCGATGATCTTGGACTGCATCCGTCCGCCCGGCAGGCGCTCGACCTTGATGTTTTCAGGCTTGATGTCGCGATGCAGAATGTGGCGCTGGTGGGCGGCCAGCAGCCCCTCCATCGTCTGGCTGGCCAGTTCCTTAAAGTCATCGTAATGCAGAGGTCCACGCGTGACGACGTTCGCCAAGTCCTCGCCTTCGAGCAGTTCGAGAACCATGAAGAGCCCCTCGGCATCGCTCGCCACATCGAAGACAGTGACGATGTTCGGATTGCGCAGGGAGGCCAGGGCATCTGCCTCGCGGCGAAGATCAGCGATGAGCTTTTCGTCTCCTCCGGCATCCTGGGAACTGATGAGACGCTTGATCGCGACCCAGCGTTTCAGTTCGTTATCGTAGGCACGATAGACCGTGCCCACGCCGCCAGCGCCGAGTTGTTCGTAAATCTTGTAGCGTTCCGCCATGAAAGTCGTGCTGAAGATGAGGAGTGATTTAAAAAAGGAGAACTCGATTGCCCGCTCTTTGGCAAGAAGGATGTGCAGGAAATTGCATGTTACATGCCAACGGAGGTAAGACGAGGCTTGTCTGGCCTGCTCTTCCGTGGCTTTATGGTCAAACCGCGCATGATTCAAAGGTTCCTACTCCTCTTATTGCCCTGCATTCTGGCAATCCTCCCGGCCTGCAAAAAAGCCGCCCCACCCGCCACAGCACAGGCGAAGCTGATCATGCTGCTCTCCGCCGACTCCATGAAGCCCTATGAAATGGCGCAGACCCAGATGCTCATGCGCCAGGTCTTTAACCGTGAAGGCTACAATCTCAAAACTCTTAATGCCGCTGGCAGTGTGGACATTCAAACTCGGCAACTAGCCGAGGCCCTGCCTCAGAAGCCGTATGCCATCATCATCTCTCCCGTGGATGCAGCAGCTATCTCTGATGATGCAGCCAGAGCCCTGAAGGAGGGTATTCTCGTCATCGGACTGGGGGAAAGTGCCGCCACCCTGCCCTGTTCCACCTCTCTTTGGGTGGATCAGCGCCAGTTGGGCAGGCTGGCTGGTGAAATCGCCGTCCGTGCTCTGAAACTCAAGAATGAAGGTGTGGCGAACTCGGAGATCGTTGGTCGCATCGTTGAGCTTCGTGGTGATGAAAACAGTCTTCAAAGCAATGCTCGTCACGAGGGCTTCATGGAGGAGATCGTGAAGGCTCCCGGCCAGATTTTAGTACATGATGCAGCTGGCGACTGGTCTCGCCAGGGCGGCATCGACCGCACGGTCGAAGCGGTGAGACTTCAGAGCCGGTTCGACATTCTTTATGCCCACAACGATTCGATGGCGCTGGGTGCAGCCATTGCCCTCGGAGCACAGCGCCAGGATGTGTTAATCATCGGCACTGATGGCTTTCTCGGAGAAGAGGGAGGTCTTTCCCTGGTCAACAGCGGCATGATCGATGCCTCCATCCATCAGCCACTGCTGATGGACCTAGCCTGGCAGATCATTCAGCGCCGAGCAGAGGACGCCACCTTCACGCCGAAGCCGAAGTATGCGGTGGCACCACTCGCCATCACGCCAAAAACGGTCGATGACATCCGCCGTAACGGAGCGGCCCCTCTGCCAGCCCTTTGAGAAGATCAGGCGCGCTTCTTTGCTGGAGCTTTTTTGGCAGCAACCTTTTTAGCGGCTGTTTTCTTGGCGGCTACATTCTTCACCGCCGCCTTCTTCCTTACCACTTTCTTCACTGGCTTTTCAGGCTCAGGCACCTCTGGAGTCCAAGCCACCACAGGCGCATCTCCCCAGAGTTCCTCCAGGGAATAGAACTCACGTTTTTCCTCGGACAGCACATGCACGAGCACGTTGGGGAAGTTGATGATGATCCACTGGCTGTCGAAGGAACCGTCCACAAACATGGGCTTCATGCCATGCTGCTCGCGCATCTGCACCACGACCTCGTCACGCACGGCTCGGAGCTGCGGTGACGAGCCTACAGAGCAGATGACAAAAAAGTCAGTGACAGGGGAAAGACCGCGCAGGTCCAGCAGCACGATGTTTTCGGCTTTTTTATCATCGGCATACTTGGCGCACAGTTGCGCGGTTTCGAGGGCGTCCATGAGTGATTGGTAGGGTATAGCCCGACTCAGAACCCACTTTCGCCCTCAACGCAAGCCTGCATCGAGAAAGCACGCATGATCGGGGCTCAGCGGATGCGTCCCCAGTGGGAAGTAAGAGGCCAGTAGCAAAAAAGGGCGGTGCCGACGAGGTTGCGCTCGGGCACGGTGCCCCAGACGCGGGAGTCGCTGCTGTTGTAGCTGTTGTCCCCCATCGCAAAGTAGTCCTCGTCATGAAGGTTGATCTTGTTGATCATGCCGCCGACTTGCTCAGCGAAGCCGTAGCCACGGTAGCCATTTACCGGCTCGTCCCGGGTGCCTTGCATGACCTTTTTGAAGCCCGGCTCCTCGGCTTCCTTGCCATTGATGAAAAGCTTGGGCGACTGCACATCTAGCAGATCTCCCGGAAGACCGGCGAGGCGCTTGATGTAATGCTGAGAACCCTGTTCGGCAGGAACATTGATGCGGTCGATGTGCTTGGTGGTGAAGACAAACACCTCGCCGCGCGTCGGTGTGCGGAAGTGGTAACTAACTTTGTCCACGAGGACGTGGTCGCCATTATGAACCACGCCACGAGCAAGCAACTGCCCCTCTTTGACTGGCAGCCCGCCGGGCAACTCACGCCCCCAACGCCGATCAGGG
The DNA here is from genome assembly GCA_964390165.1 of uncultured Prosthecobacter sp. Classification (GTDB taxonomy): domain Bacteria; phylum Verrucomicrobiota; class Verrucomicrobiia; order Verrucomicrobiales; family Verrucomicrobiaceae; genus Prosthecobacter. The sequence continues at coordinate 13,769 of CAYMHJ010000056.1, forward strand.
GTATCTCGCCCGGTAAGGATGGGTTCGGCATTCAGATGTTCGATGAGCTGCAGCTCATTCAGAAGCTGCGTCTTGGGAGAGTTGATTTTGATCGTATGCCCGTCCTGGAAGTGCAGCTTGCAATACGGCATGAAGATCAGGAAGCGATGCTCCGTCAGCGGCTCCCTGCCACGCAGGTTCCCCGTATGATCCGACACCACATTGATGTGCCGAGTGCTGGAGAAAATGGAGCCCACCCAGCCGACGAGGCCCGGTGATGGGTCTTCCGCCGTGGCCTCCGCCGTGATGCCATTCAGCGTGGGCTGCATGGAACCCGTCGGGATCTGAAAGGGCTGAGCGATGTAGGCGCGGATGCCCAAAGCAATGACAATGGCCACGAAGATGACCTCCACATTGTCTCCGATCTCACTCGGCGCAGCCTCGGGCATGGCCTTCTCACACACGCGGTTGATCTCCTCATTGAGCATCTTCAGACGCTCCTTGTTCTTTGTCTTCATCGCGTCTTCGAGGCTTCTGCGGAGCGTCTCGATTTCATCAAGTTTCGCCGCAGGCAGCAGGTCGCGCTTGTAATTGATGAAGCGGGTGACGCCTTTGTGCAGAAGCCGGGCGTGCTTGAGATATCGGGGAGTGAAGAAAAACATGAGGGGACGGTGTGAGTGAGGAGGGAAACGCGGTGAGATCACATCACCATGCCACCATCGACGGCGAGCACCTGACCCGTGATGTAACGAGCTTCCGGGCTGGCAAGGAAGGTAACGGCTGCGGCGATGTCGTCCGCCTGCCCGAAGTCGCCCAGGGGAATCTTTTCCAAAATGGCCGCCTTCACCTTGTCATCCAGCACACCCGTCATGTCCGTGGCGATGAAACCAGGAGCAATGACGTTCGCCGTGACACCACGGCCTGCGTATTCCTTCGCCAGAGATTTGGTGAAGCCGATGAGGCCCGCCTTGCTCGCCGCATAGTTCGCCTGACCTGCATTGCCCATCAGGCCGATGACGGAGGCGATGTTGATGATGCGTGCGCCTTTCTGCTTCAGGATGCTGCGCTGGAAGGCCTTCACCATGTGGAAAGCGCCCTTCAGATTCGTATCCACCACGAAGTCCCAGTCTTCCTCGCTCATGCGCAGGAGCAGGCCGTCCTTGGTGACGCCGGCGTTGTTCACCAGAATGTCCACATGATCGAAGTCGGCCAGCACTTGCTTACCCATCTCGGCCACAGCCGCTCCGTTGCCCACATCCACGGCATAGCCCTTGGCTGAGCCTGGATACAAGGCGTTGATGGCCTCCGCAGCGGCTTGGGAATTGGCTTCCGTGCGGCTGACGATGGCGACTTTGGCCCCCTCAGAGGCGAATTTTTCTGCAATGGCTTTGCCGATGCCGCGTCCGGCACCGGTCACGACGGCGACTTTATCTTGGAGTTTACCCATGAGGCATCATGGCGGGCGGCCATGGGCTGGCAAGGGCGGTTACAATCCAAGTTTAAACTTTTCATCGTGCCCTGCTCGCCCTAGCCTAAAGCCCCGCCTCTTCAAAAAACAAACCTCAACACACACACGACCATGGGCCTGATGGATTACCTCAAAGGACAGTTTCTCGAAATCATTCAATGGCAGGACGACTCGCGCGACACACTCGTCTGGCGCTTCCCGGATGAAGACAAGGAAATCAAACGCGGCGCACAACTCATCGTGCGCGAGTCGCAGGTGGTGCAGTTCGTCTATCTCGGCCAGTTCGGCGATACCTTCGCACCCGGCAAACACGATCTCGTCACGGACAATATCCCCATCCTCTCCACCCTCAAAGGCTGGAAGTATGGCTTCGAGTCCCCCTTCAAGGCCGACGTTTATTACGTCAACACGCGCCTCTTCACCGGCAACAAGTGGGGAACTAGCAACCCGATCATGATGCGTGATCAGGACTTCGGCATCGTCCGCGTCCGCGCCTTCGGCACCTTCGACTTCCGCATCTCTGATCCTAAGCTCTTCCTCAAGGAAGTCTCCGGCTCCGATCATCACTTCCGCCTCGATGAATTCGCCGACACCATGCGCAGCCGCATCGTCAGCGTCTTCACCGATGCCCTGGCCTCTGCCAAAGTCCCCGTGCTCGACCTCGCCACACGCTACAGCGAACTCGGCGATGCCCTCCTGCCCATCATCAATCCGCAGACGCAAAGCAAATACGGCATCGAGATCACCAGCTTCATCCTCGAAAACGCCAGCGTGCCGCCAGAGGTCGAGGCCGCCATCGACAAGCGCAGCAGCATGAGTGCCATCGGCAATCTCAACGACTACGTGAAGTTCCAGATGGCCGAAGGGATGGCAAACGGCGGCCCCGGTGTCGCAGGTTCCGCAGCTGAGATCGCCATGGGCTTTGGCATGGCGAACCAAATGATGGCCCAGGGTGCCTTCAACATGAATGCTCCGCAGCAGGCTGCCGCCGCACCAGCAGCTGCTCCTGTGGCAGACATCCTCACACCTGCACAAGTCGCCCAAACGCTTGGCGTCACTGAAACCGACGTCATCGCCAGCATCGACGCCGGTGATTTGAAGGGCAAAAAGATCGGCAGCCAGTATCGCATCACCAAAGCGGCTCTGGATGAATTCCTAGCGCATTGATTTACACACTGATTCAGACGCCTGCGTTTCATCATAGACGCAGGCGTTTTTGTTTTCGGAGAGACTCTCAAACACTGCCGCGTTCATTTCCGCCTATGCTCTCCCGCAGACACCTTGTTCTCCTTGCACTCGCTTCCTCCGCCGCCTTGGCGCAGCAGCCCGCTGCTCCAGCGCTGACCTTAAAAGTCGTCACCGACCGCGCCGACGCCATCTACCGCTCAGGAGACACGGCCACCTTCCAGATCGAGTCGAGCGATCCTTCCCTGCCCTCCGTCAGCGCCGTGGTTTCCGAAGATGGCTGGAATGCCCAGCCTGCTGAAACCGTGGCACTCAATCGGGGCAATGGTTTCCTCAGTGTGAGGCTCACGAAGCCCGGCTTCACGCTCGTCCGCGTCACCGCCCCAAAAACAACGGCCTCCGCCATGGCAGCTGCCGCTTGTGATCCGACGCAGATCAAGCCAAGCCTGCCCATGCCCGAGGATTTCGACAGCTTCTGGGCCAAACAAAAGGCCGCCCTAGCCAAGGTGCCTGTGAAGTTCACCCTCAGTTCCGTTACCACGCCCGCCAAGACCGTGGATGCATTCGATGCGCAGATCGACTGCCTCGGCGCGCCTGTCTCAGGTTATTATGGTCGGCCAAAGAACGCCGCTCCGAAATCCTGCCCCGCCATCCTCTTTGTTCACGGCGCAGGCGTCAGCGGCTCCAGCCTCGGCGGCACCTACTGGGCGGAGCGTGAAGGCGGCATGATCGCCATGGACATCAACGCCCATGGCATCCCCAATGGCAAACCCGCCGACTTCTACAAGCAGCTCAACGAAGGCGCGCTCAAAGACTACCGCTATGTCGGCCGCAGCGACCGCGAGACGAACTACTTCAAAGGCATGTTCCTCCGCCTCGTCCGCGCCATCGACTTCCTCACCGCGCAGCCCGAGTGGGATGGCAAGACCGTCATTGTCTATGGCAGCAGCCAGGGAGGCTTCCAGGCCTTCGCCGCCGGAGCATTGGATGAACGCGTCACCTTCATCTGTGCCGGAGTCCCTGCTGGCTGCGACCACACCGGCATCTCCGTGAACCGCATCAACGGCTGGCCAAAACTCGTCAGCATCACCGGCGGGAAACCCAACGAAGCCGAGCTGCAAACCGCCCGCTATTTTGACAACGTCAACTTCGCCCAGCGCTGCCATGCCAAAGGTGCTGCCGTCACCGTCGGCTTCATTGATACCACCTGCCCGCCCACCAGCGTCTATGCCGCGTTCAATGCCCTGACCATTCCCAAGAAGATCCACATCCATACCCTCGCCGGTCACAAGAACACCCCCGAAGCCACCAAGTTCATGCAGGAAGCCGCCCTCGCCCACGTACGTGACATGAAGACCGCGAAATAAATCCCTCTGCTCTCAATTCTCCTCCCCTTCCCGTGAATCTGGGAATAAACGCGCCCGAACTTCCTCAAACTCAAGCAATGTCCCTCCATCCTTGAGCCCCGTCTCTGCCATGTCTTACCATCTCCTCCAGTTCATGCTCGCACTGCTCATGGCAGTGCCGCTGCATTTATGCTGCTGGACAGGACTCAGGCAGACAGCCAACGCAGAGCCAGACTGCATGGCCTGCCATTTATTCCTCACTGATGCGGAGCGCCAGTCACTCCCGGCGGAGCCAGCTCCTGAGCGCCACTGCCAGTGCTGTGACGACACACTGAACCGAAACCTCTCACCAAGTGCCCTCTCCGCCCCCCAGGCACCGCTTCAGGAGCTACCCTGCCTCTTAGCACTGAATGAAGTCGTGCCGCCACGGTCAGGCATCAGGCAGTCTTCCCAAAGGCTTCCCCTGCCCTCCGAGCGACCGCCACCGGCGGGACTGTTCTCACCTTTGTATCAGCTTCATTGCGCCCGGCTCATTTGAAGAAAGCGGGCCTTCACGCATCATCGGCACCTCAGCCATGAAACGTGAGCACGGGATGGTCCCAAGTGCCTAAGGCCCCGGCGTCACCCGGCGCACACCCTCGCGGGACGACCATGCCAGCACTGCTAAGATCCAGTTAAGACTTCCATAAACACTTCAAAAACATATCCATCATGAAAACGATCCTCTCCATCCTTACCCTCGCCGCCCTTTCCACCAGCCTCATCGCCGGTGACGCCTGCAAAAAATGCTGCGCTGACAAAGGCAAGTCCTGCGCCACCTGCTGCAAAGACGCAGGCAAGACCTGCGGCAAGGACTGCTGCAAAGAAAAGTAACACGGCAGACATCCCGTGAAACCAGCCGCTACCCTCTTTTAGGCAAGGGGGTGGCGGTTTTTTGGCATCCACCTGAGCCAAAAAAGTTAGGCCACGGAGTTTTTTGAGGGGTGGCTCGACCCTGACCCGTTCATATGCGTCGCTTCATCATTGTTTGTGAATTTTCTGGAACCACCCACTGATTGACATCCACCACAGTAAAAATGAATCGCCGGTCGCCCTGAATCGGTGGGAAATCAAATATCCTGATGACGGGGCGATCGTCGATGCACGCGCGGTGGGCCGCGCACACCGTCCTGCGCTACCTCGCCCGCTACGTCCACAAAAGCGCCCTCAGCGAGCCACGGCCCGAGAGAAAGGTGCGGCTTAACTGCCAGGAAAGCCACAAAGGGCGGAGAGACAAGGAGCAGACGGAGAGTTGCGAAGCCACGAAGCGAACAGAAGACAGGGAGATGAGGAGATGAGCGCGGAGGAGTGGCTGAAGAATCCTCGCAGATGATGAAGGTGCGACGGTTTGCACTGCGAAGGGTGGAGATCTATCTGGGCTGGCAGCGGCGGTTTTTGAACTAGGTGGCGGAAAAGGGGCTGAAGCCTGCCAGCAAGGCAGCCGTGGAGGGTTTCATCACCTGGTTGGCGGTGGAGAGGGGGCCAGCACTGCGGCCTGCCCCTCAACTGTGCTGACACGAGGCACTGGGGCCATCTGCTTTCATGGTTTACCCTTTTTCCCCTTGGCGCCTTTTTTTCCGTTCTCCTTCGGGTAGGGGATGCCATTGAGGTAGTTCAGGCGGTCGTCGATGTCGCCGCCTTTCACCTTAGGGTGGAAATCAGAACGCTGCACCGGGTGACGGCCGTCGAAGTGGTCTTTGAACCACACGACGGTGTTCAGCGCCTCGACGACAAGCACGGGATCGGTAGTGGTGTTGACGATCTCGATCAAAGCGGGCTGCGGGGGCATGAGGCCAGTGAAACCGAGGAACTCGATGGCACGCACGCGCACGATTTCCTCCACGTCCTCCAGCAGTGGCCGAACCAGATCCGCGAGCATGGATGCCTCTTTGCCGAAGGCGGTGCAGACCATGGCTCCCCAGCAGCGCTGCATCGGCTCAGTGCTTTTAAGGGCGGTCTCGATGGCAGGTTTGGCTTTTTCAAAGGGTAACAGTGCGAGGTCGGCGATGTCTGCGAGTGCTACGAGGTTGTCTTTGTGCTGCTGACCGTAGGCGACGGGGTTTTGCAGTGCCTGCTTCACGAGCTGGCTTTCCGGCAGGTAGCTCAGATCAGGCATGGAGCGCATCTGCTGCTGGAGCCTGCCGCGAAGATCACTGAGCGTCTCCGCATGGGCCGTATCGGCGGCGAGGTTCTTCGCGTTCCAGGGATCTGCCTCGCAGTCGAAGAGCATCTCCACCGGCCTCGGCGCAAAGAAGAGCGCGGACGGCCCGGCGAGTTTCCCAGTGCGCCAGAGCTGCCGCCATTCCTCATAGGCGAGCATCTTGTAGCGGTAGTTGTTATGCAGGCCATCGGGCAGCCAGGGCTCAAAGCAGCGCATGTAGTGGAAGCGGCCCTTCCTCAGTGTGCGGACGAAGTCATACTTCTCGTCCATGCGGTTCGCGTAACCGAAGGCCTCGTCGCGCTGGTTCACTTGCTCCAGCGGCACGCCTTTCCCCAAGAAGGGACGGCCATCGATGCCCTGAGGCAGCGCCACGCCCGCGAGCTGGAGCGCCGTGGCACCGAAGTCCACAAACTGCACGAAGCCCTGCACCCGCATGCCGTCTGAGCCGCCCTCGGTGAGGTGCCTGAAGTTCCCCGGCACGCGCACCACCAGCGGCACATGCAGGCCGGTGTCATAGACGTAGCCTTTGCCGCGTGGCAGCACGCCGCCATGATCGCCAAAGTAGAAGATGAAGGTGTCCTCCAGCAACCCATCCTTTTCCAAAGCGGCCACCGTCTCCGCCACGATGCGGTCGATGATCTGCATGTGATCGAGGTAACGCGCCTGCGTGTGACGGAAAAGAGGAGTGTCCGGGTGATGCGCCCCCGGTTTCACTTTGGCGGGGTCGTGACCCGGATTCACCGTTTCCACCGAGGCGGAATTGAAATGCAGCGAGCTTTCATGCGACTGAGCGTGTGACTGCATGTGGAAGAAGGGCTGCTTCGGGTCCGGGCGATTGCGCCATGAGGCTTTGTTGGAGGAATCGTCCCACACTTCCCTGCCCGGCTCCGCGTTGTAGTCGGTCTTGGAGTTGTTCGTGGTGTGATAGCCTGCCTGGCGCAGGTATTCGGGAAACATGCGCAGGCGCTCCGGCATCGGAGCGACCTGGTAGCGGCGGTGGAACTGGGTGCCGATGCGTGGGCCGTAGCACATCGTCGCCAGCGTGGTGCGCGCCACGGAGCAGACGGGCGCATTGGAAAAAGCATGGTCAAAGGTCAACCCGTGCGCGGCGAGTGACTCGATGGCGGGGGTCTCCGCCCCACCTTCGAAGAAATGCCGCAGGTAGTGCATGGAATTGTCCTCCGAGACGATCCAGACGATGTTTGGCCGCTCGGCGGCTGAGGCGAAGGCAGTGAGAAGGAGGAGGGCAGCGAGAAGGTGGCGCATGGCAGGCACGTCGAAACGTGATCACAGCTTCAAACTTGCCTGCGGCTTTCCTGGCAGCAGACGACCTCGTTATTTGTTTTAGTCCTTCGTCTTGGGAGATCAGGGTTTCACCACGGGCTTTCCGGCATCTAGCCAGCCGCCGAAGCCCCCATCAAGGTGGATGATGTGGGTGAAGCCGAGCTTTTCAAAGGTGGGCAATGCGCGGGTGCTGCGGCCTCCGGCCTGACAGTGGACGAGGACGGGCTTGGTCTTGTCCAGCTTGGCGAGTTCAGCCTCGAAGCTGGGCTCCATGATGTCGATATTCCTGGCATCCTTGAGATGGCCTTCACTGAATTCATCCTTGGTTCGGACATCGACGATGGTGACTTTGCCTTCGGCGATGAGTTTGGCGGCCCCTTCGGCATCGACGTGCTTGGCTTTGTCAGCCGCGAAGGTGAAGGAGGAAATCAGCGAGAGGATGGAGATGAGGAAGATTTTCATGAGGTGGGTGGTTTAGGAGGTGAATTTGATTTTGACGGTCATGCGCGCAAGCCTTTGATAAAGCCTACGTTTGCCGAGCAGCGGCCACCAGCGGTAAAGATAGATTTCAAGAGGACGCCACATGGCGACCCAGCCGAGGATGGTCAGCCCTTCGCGGATCATGGCTTTCCAGGTCGTGTCTCCCTGGAGGACGACCAGTGCGGCAAACTCGCATGCAGCCATGAAGGTGAGGCCGATGAGCAGGGAGGAGCGGCCTTCCTTCATGAGCTGGCGGAACTCGCGCCAGAGCATGTCCGAGCGGTAGTTGAAGTAGTGCCGTACGGAGTCCTGCACTTTCGTCGTTTCGGCTGAGGGATTGGTGAGGTGGATGATGAGCTGGAGGTCATCATCACACGGATGCTCCTGCGCCCAACTGACGATGAACTCCTCGGCATCATGGTCGAGATCCCGCTCGTGAAAGGGCGAGGGGTCCATGGAATTGAAGAGCTGCGCCAGTTCGGTGAGCTTGACCTCGATGAGAGCGGGCATGATGGCGGGGCGGGAATGAGATCAGGCTGACAGCAGAAAATCAAATCTGGCGAGGAGACAGGCACAGCTTCACTTTTGTGCCAGCACGCTTTGCAGCCAGGCGAGTTCACCGGGGATCTCCTCAGCGGTGAGCACGGTGCGGGCCACTTCATCCCGGAGGAGGTCGCGGAACTTCGTGCGCAGGCGATGGATGAGGATGCGGGTGGCGGTCTCGCTGGAACCGAGCTTCATAGCGATCTCCTTGTGCGAGGGAGGTTCATTGTCCCACATCAGGAAGGGGAGGAGCACATCGAAGACTCCGGCGCGGCCTGTGGCGGAGAAGGCCTCGCGCAGCTTATCACGCACGCCGGCCAGGAGGTCATGAGCCCAGGCGTGGGTAAAGATCCATTCAGGATCTCGAATATCCTTTGGCTCCTGGGCATAGCGCTCCTCGGCCTCCATTTCATCAAAAGAGATGTGCGCCTCACTGCCCCCGCGCTTTTGCGCTGTTTCATGTCGTATCTGATCGCTGAGGAGTCTTTTGAGCACGCCGAGCAGGTAGGAGCGAAGCTTTCCCGCCTCCCGCCGGGCAGCCAGGATGGAATCATCGGCGATGAGTCGCTGGAAAAACGCCTGAGTCAGGTCTTCTGCGTTATGAGCGGAGTGGCCGCTGCGCCGGAGGAAGGCATAAATGGGGTACCAGTAGCCTTTGCAAAGCGTCTCCATCGCCCGGGCAGCATCAACGGCGCTGCCCTGCTGCACCGCCTGAACGAGTGTCCAGTGCGTCGTGGGAAAGGCGGGAGTGTTGGTCGTGTCTGCGTTCGACATAGTTTAAGCCAGATCAGTATTAGCGCTGATCTTTACAGGTGTAGCGCATAGAAACGAACAAAAAGTTCAAGAGGAGTGTGCAGCCATGGAAAAGAAAAAAGAAAAAATGCGTAACGCCGAAACAAGAAGCGGGATTGGGTTGGCAGAATCACTCAGGCCATGTCTCGCAAATCGCTCCTTCTCGTCCTTCCCTGCCTCTTTGCAGGCTGGCTCCAAGCTTTCCCACCAGCTCCGTTTTACACTCTCTACGGCACCGTGCGGGATCAGGTGGGGCAGACTCTGGAGGTGGAGGGGGCGGAGATTCTTTTGCTCAAGGGGACGGTGGTGATCGGGCGCGGCCCTATCACCCGAGGGCTGCAATTGGATCAAAACTACGAGATGAACCTGCGGATCGACATGGCGCGGGCAGGCACGACGATTTACTCGCCGACCGCGGTGGCCTCTCAGGGAGCCTTCAGCCTAGTGGTGGAGATGAATGGCAGCCGCTACTACCCCATCGAGGTCTCGGGCACGCTTCGTGCCGGGCGCGGCGGTGAAAAGGTGCGGCTGGATCTGAACCTGGGTGAAGATCTGGATGGTGATGGCATCCCGGACATCTGGGAGCAGTGGATGCTTTATCAGGCAGGGCTTTTCCCGGATGAAAACGGTGTTTGGCCGATCCACCTGCTCTCGCGCAACGGAGACTTCGACCAAGACGGCATCTCTGACTGGGATGAGTATGTGGCGGGCACCTTTGCCGGTGATGCCACGGAGCGCTTCGAGCTTCAGATCAAGGAGAAGCTGCCCGCCAGCGTGCGCTTCGAGTTCTACGGCATCGCCGGGAAGACCTACACCATCGAGCGGAGCACGGACATGAAAACCTGGGCTCAGGTGCCCTTCTCCATCGGCGCACCCGCCAGCGGTCTGCCCACCTACCGAGCTTCGGAAATCGGCATCCACACCGCCTTTGCAGCGCCTTCCGTGGGCGAGACGAAGGAGTTTTACCGGCTGACGGTCCGCTGACCCAATGATCTTACTGATCTGACCTATTCGACCGATCTTTTTATGAATCTTAAAGCTCTACTCTTTGCCCTCTTCTCTCTGCTCTTCGCTGGCGCTGCCCAGGCCCAATGGCGCACGGAGACTTACACGCTGAAAGGCGGCTGGAACGCGATCTACCTTCACGGGGATGCCAGCTATGCCGTGCCGGGAACGGCGACGGGAGAGATGTTCGCGGAGAACCCGGAGGTGCTGGAGGTCTGGCGCTGGAATCCGAATCCGAATCAGGTGCAGTTCACCGCCACGCCGCTGATCCCCAGCGGTGGCACGGCAGAGTGGACGGTGTGGAAGCGGGATGGCTCCGCCACGGCGCTGACCCAGATGATCGGCCAGAGCGCCTATCTCGTGCGTTGCAAGGGCACGGCCATCGCGGCGGCAGCTCTCACCACAGGGACAGTCACAGGCATCAGCATCGTCGATGGCGGCAGCGGCTACGGCTCAGCCCCGGTGGTCACCCTGGCCCCGCCGCCCTCAGGCACCACGGCGACGGCGACCGCCACGGTTTTAGAGGGAGCCATCACAGGTTTCACCATCACGAATGCAGGCTCTGGCTACACCTCGCCACCGACCGTGACCATCGCCGCACCGAGCGAGCAGCCGACCTACACGATTGGCATTAAACAAAAGGTGCTGCCGCCGAGTGCCACTTGGGTGAGGAATGGCGCGAATCTGCTCGGCTTCCCCACCTTCAAGAATGGGGCGAACTACCCGCTGTTCTCGAACTACTTCGCCAGCTTCCCGGCGGCCATCACCGCCAACACCAAAATTTTCAAATATATCGGCGGGGAGATCAGCGCGGCGAATCCGTTCCAGATCTTCAATCCAGCCGCAGACCGCGTGGACCGCACGCAGGCATACTGGTTCGATGCCGAAGTCGTGGGTAATTTTTATGCGCCCATTGAGGTGAGCTTGAGCAATCAGTCCGGCATCACCTTTACGCGCACGGGATCGGTGATCACGGCTCGGGTGAGGAACCGCACCGCCGCCAGCATTACGGTGAGGCTCACCCATGAGGCATCGCAGGCGAAGCCGTCCACCGCAGGCGGAGACATTGCCAACGGCACGCAGGAGGACACTGTGGTGGCGGCCGTGCCGCTCACGCAACGCACCTTCAATGCGGGCACCCAGGTTTGGGATGAGGTGCCGCTGGCCGTGAACTCCTCCTACACCGTCGTCATCGCCCCGCAGACCACGGAGGAGTTGAGCTTCGGCATCGACCGCAATCATGCCAGCATGACTGGCGCGGCGGCGGACGCCTTTTTTGCCTCACGGCTGAAGCTCACGGACGATGGTGGAAACCTCATCGAGATGCATCTGCCAGTCACAGCCAGGAAGCAAACACTGGCAGGCCTGTGGCTGGGTGATGCTTTAGTCAGCGCCGTGCAGAACCGCACCGCCATCCCTTCGGGCGACACCGTCCCCAGGCCCATGCAGGTGCGACTGATCGTGCATGTGGATGATGCAGGCGTGGCGCGGCTGCTGTCCCAGGTCTTCGTGGGCAGGCTGGATGCACCGCCCCTGAACGCCTATGGTCTCTGCACGAAAGAAGCCAGCCTTCTGGCTGCGGAGAAAAAAAGCGCCAGCCGCATCTTCGCCGCGCACCTGCCGCTGGATCTGGTGCTCGGCGACACTGGCGCAGGAA
>CAYMHJ010000057.1:0-25361 GCA_964390165.1 uncultured Prosthecobacter sp.
GCCTGTTATCACAAGAATAGTGATCCAAACTTTCAGAAACTCTGCTGGCAACATGGCGATGCCTTTCATCAGCGTCGTGCAGCAAAAAAACCCCACAAAAGACAACACGCCGCCCACCAACGCCGCCGGAGCCGAGATCGCCCGGTAGATGTGGGCTTTCTCCATCAGGGAACGGATCACGCGGAGGTTTTCCAGGGCGGCTTGCTGGTTGCTCATGATAGTTACTTTGTGATATAAAGTGAATGGCGCAAGTGGAAACTTTGTGAAGCAAAGCATTGGGCACTCATATCCGCTAGCGAATCACCCGGGCCATCCAGTCGCGCAGGCGCTGACGCTCGGGGAGGTCACGCAGGACCCAGGCGGCGCTGTGATTCGGGAAGGGCATGGGGACAAAGGTCCAGTCGCCCTTGATGCCGCTGCTTTGCAGCCACTTCTCGGTAGCGACGGTGGTAACTTCATGACTGATCCACTGGGGGCGGTTGCCAAGACGCTTCAGGCGTTCCAGTGCAGCTGCTTCGCCGCCATCGCCGGGCCAGCGGCGGGAGCCATCGTAATGGCTGTGGCAGATGAAGCCGCGCCAGAGCTTGGCGATCTCGTCATCGTGAAGGCCGATAAAGTTGCAGGCGATGCTGCCGCGCGAGAAGCCAGTGATGAATACTCGCTGCGAGTCACCACCGAAGCGGGCGCAGATGTCGCGCACGGTTTCGAGGCAGTAGCGCTTCGTCTGCTCCACATCGCCCCACCACTTCTGGGCGTTTTGGGGGACTCCGTCCTTCTCTTCGATGAAGGGCAAGCTGGCCCAAATCATGCCCCTTCCGCCGCTGATGCCATAACCAAGGATGCAGCCCTCGACACTGCCATCGCAGGTATCGCCACGCGCATCGGAGTAGGGGCCGTTGCCGGGGTATTCGATGATGACAGGGTAAACTTTACCCGGCTGCCAGTCGGTGGGTAGATGGAGGAGGTGATGGACGCGGGTGCTTTCCCAGCCGGCGGCGATTTGTGACACTCGCTTTCCTGGCGCTGGCTGGCCCTGAGTGCTGGCAGGCAGAATAAGGTCAGGCGGGATGGCTTTCCAGTCAGGCGTCTGAGCCATCAGCGAGGTGATGGCGGACAGAAGGCTGAAGCTGAGAGCATGCCGTTTCATATCTCAGGTGTCGCCGACTTCGGTTTCAGGAAGCCGACCTCGGTGAGCTCGAGCTGCCATTGATTGAGGAAGGCTTCCATACGCGCGGAGGTGAAGGCACCTGGCAATGCACGGCCGAGATTGCCTTCGGCATGGCCGAGTTGGTTGCCCTCCTCTCCCTTCGGCATCGTCGGATCATCCACGCTGATGGTGAGAAGCTCACCAGTGCTGCTTTCAAAAATGCCACGATAGACGCCGGGCGGTGTGGGAATGCGGACATCATCCCAGCACATGCGGAGGCGGGCATCCGGGAGGCTGGTGGTGAAATCTTCAGCCCGGCCGACGAGGATAAGAGCTTCGGCGGCAGTTGCGGTAGTGGTCAGTTTGACCAGTGGGCGAAGCTGCGTGTAGGCCACGAGAGTCTGATGCAGGGAGCTGCCTTCGGGCGCGAGGCAGCGGATGGTGTCTCCCGGCTGCGCCCATTCCGCCTGGGTGAGGCGCACGGCGTTTGCCACAGCCTGTGCGGGTAGTTTTGGCATGTCAGCGCAGGCTTTATCCACTCGTGCTGCGAGTGCGGCGGAGCTGAGATCGAGCCATTGATAATGGACGGCGGTGGTGCTGGCATCGCGCGCGGTGAGTGGTGTGCCGAAGTGGACTTTCACCGGGTAGCGAACCTTTTTCGGCATCTTCTTGAAGCAATTCCCACCCTCGTGGGAGAAGACGGAGCCGTAGAGGCCGTCCAGATATACCGGCAGGACCTTGGCATCGCCATGCCGGGCCATGAGTTCGAAGCCTTTGCGCAGGTCATTGAACATGCCGTGGCGGGTGATCTGGCCTTCAGGGAAGAGACAGACGATGCGCCCTTCCTTGAGAGCCGAACCAACGCTGCGGATGGCGTCCTTGGCACGCGTGGGGGAGATGGGCACGGTGCCGACGATGCGGAGGAACCAGGTCACGGCGCGGATGTTGTAGAGTTCGTCCCACATGACGAAGCGGACGTGGCGCTGGCAGGCGGCGCCGAGGATGAAGGCATCCATGTAACTGACATGATTCGAGAGCAGGAGCACGCCACCAGTCTCCGGCACGCGCTCATGATTTACGGAGCGCACTTTATAGACCATGCGCACGATCAGCAGGGCGATGAAGCGCAGCAGGTAATGCGGCAGCAGCCTCACGGTGTAAACTGCCGCCACGCACATGAGCGCTGCGAGCACCCAAAACTGCCCGGCGATGCCGATGCCCATGGCCTTTAACCCAACCAGCAGCAGCACACCGAGCACGCCCGCGATGCTGTCCATCAAGTTCATCGAGGAGAGCACCCGCCCGCGCTTCTCCGGCTCTGCGCGATCCTGGATGAAGGTCTGGATGGGCACCATGTAGCAGCCGCCGAGCAGACCCACGGCTAGCAGGGCGTACTCGAAGCCCCTCGCCCCCACCGGTGCCGCACCGGCCCACATTAGCGCCAGCGCCAGACCGAGCGCACCGAGCGGGATGATGCCGAGCTGGAGCCCGCGCCTATTCACCCAGGCGACGACCAGACTGCCCGCTACGGTGCCGAGTCCCACCATGAGCGTCATGTGCGAGGAAGCCGACGCCGCGCCGCCCGTGGCTGGATCAGGATGCAGCGTGAGGCCGATATCGACAAACATCGCCGCCGCCATGCTGGCGACGAACCAATAGGTGGAGTTCCCGAAGAAGGCACGACGCATGGGCAGATCCATCAGGCACTCGCGCAGGTTTATAAAATGCTCCCACCACATGGCCTGGCGGAACTTCACCTCAGGATGCGCGGGCGTGCGCTGGATCGCCAGTCCTGCCAGCAGCGCCACCACAGCCACAGCAAAGAGAATCCAGATCGGAGTCACCGCAGCCTTCCAGGGATCTCCCGAGTCTTGATAAAGGGCATCAAACCAGACTCCGCCGACACCGAGGCCGGAGAGGATGCCGACCATGGTCATCAGTTGCATCCAGCCCGCCGCCATGCCGAGTCGGCGTGACCCGACCAGTTCCTTCAGGATGCCCATCTTGCTCGGGCTGAAGAAGGTGGACTGCACAGCCAGTAGGAAAAAAGTGCCGAGTGCCAGCATGATGCTCGTCTCCCCCCAGGCCGCTTCAAAGCATGCCCCAGTCAGCAGCAGGATCACCGCCTGGGCGATGAGCATGGCGATAAGCACGGAACGCTTCGCATAGCGATCCGATAGCCAGCCCGCCACCGGTGCCAGCAGCACGAAGGGCAGCAGGATCATCGCCCCCAGCCACGCGCCGATCTCCATTCCCAGGGCACCAGCGGCCACCTTTGGAGCCAGACCCACGAGCATCATCTTGAGGATGTTGTCATTGAAGGCATTCAGGGCGGTGGCCCCGAGCACGAGCCAGAGGGAAAGCTTGTTCCGCGCCGGCAGGGCGGTGAGTTGATTGAGATCAGCAGGAGCGTCGGGCATGGACCGGCTATCACGCACAGTCCGTGCGAAGATTCCAGATGAGAATCACGCTCGTGCTTCCAGCCTCCTCCAACGCGAAGTCCAAGCCAGTGAGAGCTTCTCCACGAGCTGATCCATTTTTTCCACCTCGCTGACATGAATGCGCAGCAGCGGGATGCCCACTTGAGCAAAGACTGCATTCACA
This sequence comes from uncultured Prosthecobacter sp., assembly GCA_964390165.1. Lineage (GTDB taxonomy): Bacteria > Verrucomicrobiota > Verrucomicrobiia > Verrucomicrobiales > Verrucomicrobiaceae > Prosthecobacter. Next base: position 3,752 of record CAYMHJ010000057.1, read on the forward strand.
AACATGTCCCTCTTCTTTACATCCTTGAGGTGGTGCGTGTGATCATCCAGCTCGATTCCCAGCATCGGCATCCAATCGCCCGGCCGACAGACAAGAAAATCGACGTGCTTCTGGCTGATCTTGTTAAAGGCCACGCCGTCCTTCTCGTGGTCTAGGAAATCCGCCAGCCTCGGTTTACAAAGGATATGGCAGCGGTCACTCGACAGACTTTGCAATACCGTATGAAAGTTTGCCTCCGTCAGTGTCAGCAGCGGTTTAGGATGATACTTCCACTCCAGGGCGATGCGGGTGTCTGCGTGAGGAGCGATGAGCTGCATTCCGCATTCTAAAAATTATAGACCCAAGATCAAGAGACAGATTCCCTCTTTGAAAAGCCGTCTTCCTCTCCCAAATCAGCCGCCCACCAACCCATGACCCATTCTCATGCCACTTCACGTCGTCATCGCTGGCAGCAGGCACTCCTCGCCGGAATCGGCGGTGGCGTGGCCATCGCCCTGATCGCGGCATGCACGGAGGCCGCGCATTGGCCGCTGCTCATGGGCAGCTTTGGATCATCGGCGGTCATAGTCTTCGGCTTCCCTGACTCGGGGTTCAGCAAGGCGGTGAACCTCATCGGAGCGCATGTCATGTGCGCCGCCATCGGCCTTGTTTGTCTCAAAGTGCTCGGACCCGCGTGGTGGTCAGCAGGCGTGGCTGTCGGGCTCAGCATCGCTGCAATGCTCGGCACACGCCTCGTGCATCCACCGGCGGGGTCCAATCCGCTGCTCGTCTTCGCCCTACAACCCGGCTGGACCTTTCTGCTCTCCCCTGCTCTGCTCGGCAGCGCCGCGCTCGTGCTACTCGCCTGGGCTTGGCGCAGGCTCGCCCCGCCGCATCGCCACGAAACCTGATCCCGCATGTCATCCCAGGACCTCCATGAAAAGCTCCGCAAAGTGGAGCGTCTGCACGCCCAGGCCACGACACCTGGCGAGAAAGCCGCCGCCGCTGAGGCCATGGCACGCCTCCAGGAACGGCTTGGCATCTCGCCAAAGCAGAAGTCCGAGCGCGTCATCGAGTATCGCATCGTCCTAGCTGATGAATGGTCGAAGCGGCTCTTCATCGCCCTGCTCCAGCATCACGGCTTGCAGCCCTACCGCCGTCACGGCCAGCGGCGGAACACCATCCTGGTGAAAACCACGCGCCGCTTCGTCGATGAAACCATCTGGCCCCAGTTCATCACCCAGAGCGAGCAGCTCAAAGGCTGCCTGGATGCCGTCACCGACCGAGTCATCGCGGATGCTTTCCCTCAGCGAAAGCGCTGACGCCTGACCGCAGCGAAGTGATGCTTTGTGCGTGACGTCTCGGTCCGTGGTCAGTAGCCTGCGCGAAATCATGCCCGCAGATCCGCTCGATCAACCTGCCGACATCCGCACACTGCACGCTCTCAGACGTGCGGGGGTGCTCGATGACGCAACGTTGCGTCTCGCGCTCGGGCATCTGCAAACTCGCGGCGACTGGCTGGCCTGGGCGCGGCTGAATCTGCTGGTGATCGGCGCGCTCCTGATACTGTCAGGCGTGGTCTTTTTCTTTGCCTACAATTGGGCGGACATGGGCCGCTTTCAAAAGTTGGGCCTGATCTTCGTGGCGCTCGTCGGCCACGCGCTGGGTGCCGGGTGGCTCGGGCTGGGCCGACTCTCCGGGCAGATCATGCTGACCTCCGCCTGCGTTTTCACGGGCGTGTTTTTGGCCGTGTTCGGGCAGATCTATCAGACGGGGGCCGATGCCTATGAGCTGTTCGTCGGATGGTCGGCCCTCATCCTTCCCTGGGTCATGATCGCGCGCTTTGCACCGCTGTGGATGTTCTGGCTGCTGCTCGTGGAGGTGGGGATGGGTTTGTATTGGGAGCAGGGGCCTTGGGATTGGCCTGACGAGGGGCTTGGGCTCTTTTTCGGTCTGCTGAATGCAGCGGCGCTGACCTTGCGCGAGTCACTGGTGTCCCGTGGCTATGACTGGCTTTCGGGCGAGTGGCTTCGCCTCCTGCTTTTTGCCAAAATGGCGACGGCTTTGAGTGGTGGCGTGATCTTCAGCATCTTGGATTGGGATTCGATCCTCTTGTCTGGAGTCCAAACCCCGATCAATGTCTTGATCGGTTTGTCCACCCTCGCTGCGGGCTACTACCATTACCGGTATCGGCAGAGTGATTTTGTCTGCGTCTCTCTGGCGGCGATGAGTTTGACTGTGGTGCTGCTCACCTGGATTTGCGAAAGGCTTAGCAAAATCAGCAGCGCAGATATCGGCATGGCGCTGGTGATGGCCTTGGTCATCGTTACTGGCACCGCCGCTCTCACCATGTGGCTGACGCGAGTTCACCAACAAATGACCCAGGAGGCCCGCTCATGAAAACCTCCTCACCTACCTGGAGGGAACTCCTCCATCGACTGCCCTTGGATGAGTCCATGCATCAAGCTGTGCGGGCGCACCTGCTCCACGATGAGGAGAAAAACGGCCCACCCTGGTTTCTCGCCCTCTTCGCAGGTGTTGGCGCTTGGATCGCAGCGCTGTTCGTTCTGGTGTTCTGCGCATTCTTCATGGGAGAGTTCCTGAGAAGCGGGGGTTGCGTGGCTGTGGGTGTCATTCTTTTCATCCTCGCCAACCTTCTAAGCCGGAAAGCAAAGAATGTCTTCGGGCAGCAATTCGCGCTGGCATGTTTGCTGACTGGCAATGCGCTGATTCTGACAGGAACTGCCATCATCTTGGAATCCGAACGCATGATCGGCGTGTTGTTCGTCGTGCAAATCATCGTCGCGTTCGCTGTGTTTCATTCTTATCGAGGCGCGCCGGGCTTATTCCTGACACTGCTCGCCGTGCCACAGCTGGCCATCGCGTGGTGCCTGTCGATGGAGAGCCCTCATCCGCTGCATCTCATCGTCGCCGCGCTGGCTGTCGCGGTCGTCGGGCTCGGCCTCTGGAGGCAGCGCCCGCGTGCTCTTGATCCTGCGGCGTATGCGGCGGTTGTCGCCCTTCCCTTTAGCCTGTTGACGATGGAGATGCTGCGCGGGGAAGGCTGGTTTTCATTCGCAAAAACCACGACGCCACTGTGGCCTTCCAGCATCGTGCTTGCCGCTGCCGTAGTGGTTTGGATCACGCATGGCATCGCGGCGAGATCCTGCTGGCAGGAGACGTGGTTCAGGCTCGTCGTGGTAGTGCTGGCGGTCTTGGGTCTCTTCACCTCTCCGGGAGTGCTGGTGGCGCTGCTGCTTTTGATCATGGGCAGGAGCCTGGGCGAGCGCGTGCTGATGGGCCTGGGATATGTCTTCCTGCTCGTCTTCCTGAGTTTTCATTACTATGCGCTGGATGTCAGCCTGGCTCACAAGTCTTGGGTCATCGGCGGCAGCGGCCTCATCCTCCTGATCACTCGCTGGGCGGCGGATCAGCTCATTCATTCTGAAAGCAAGGAGGTGGGCGCATGAGCAGGCTCATCCTCATCGGTTGGGCCGCCGTACTGCTGCTCGTCCTTTCCTGGCTCGTCTGGCAAAAAGAGCAGACCGCCGCTCACGGACGCGTCGTGCTGCTGGAGCTGGCTCCGCGTGATCCACTCTCCCTGATGCAGGGCGACTACATGGTCCTGACATATCGTCTGCCCGATGCGCTCCAGCATCAACTGACCGGTTCCAAGCCTCCCCAACATGGGCACGTCATCTTAAAGCTCGACGCCAAAAACATTGGCACACTCCAGCGCCTCGACGATGGCACACCCGTCGCTGCCGACGAGATCCGCCTGCGCTTCCGCAATCGCCAGGGCCGCCTGCGACTCGGTGCGGAGTCCTTTTTTTTCCAGGAAGGCGATGCCGACAAGTATGCAGCCGCCCGCTACGGCGAGCTACGAGTCGATGCCCAGGGCAACAGCGTCCTCGTCGGCCTGCGTGATGCCAGTCAGGCGCAGCTCGGAATGCCCGTCATCCGCTGAGCCGCTTCGGAAAAAGCAGCAGGCTCGCCAAGAAAATCCTCGTATCCACCCACGCACCCGCTAGCGTCCGCGCTCGAAATGAAAATCGGCAAAACCTTCATGGGAGCGGCACTCGCGGGGTGCTTCGGTGGCGCATTCACTGCGAATGCAGCAGACAGTACACTCGTCGTTTTAAAAAGTGGGTCAGTGATGCAGGGGCAGATCCTGCGTGAGCGCGATGACTCGGTCATGCTGGACCTCGGCTTCACCGTGATCAGCGTGCCGCGCGCGGAGATCGCGACGCTGGAGAAGGTGAACAAAGCCGCCACGACGACGGCGAGCGCGACGCGCAGCGAGGACATCTACTTCGTGGAGCCGAACCGCGAGTCCCTGGCCGTGGAAAAAAACGTGGAGCGCGTGGCAGAGGCGGTGGTGCAGGTGCAGACCTCCTCGGGCCTCGGCTCCGGCTTCATCATCAACAAGCTTGGCTACGTCGTCACAAATCAGCACGTCATCGCTGGAGAGCGCGAGATCACCGTCGTCGTGTATCGGAAAAAGCCCGGAGGGCTGGAGAAGCAGGCTTTCACGAAAGTGAAGATCATCGCCATGAATGGCTTCCTCGATCTAGCCATCCTCCAGATCGATGACCCCGCTGCCGAGAGCCTGCCCTTCGTGCCCGTGGGCGATTCCGATGCGCTCACCCAGGGGCAGCAGGTCTTCGCCATCGGCAGCCCACTCGGCTTGGAGCGCAGCGTCTCGCAAGGCATCGTCAGCGTGAAGGCGCGCGAGACGCGCGGCACCTGGTGCATCCAGAGCACGACGCAAATCAACCCCGGCAACTCCGGTGGCCCGCTCTTTAACTCACGCGGCGAAGTCGTCGGCGTGAACAACATGAAGATGGCCGGTGTCGGTGTGGAGGGCCTCGGCTTCTCCATCCCGGCGAATGTCATGAAGCCCTTCCTGAAAAACCGCGACGCCTTCGCCTTCGATCCCCGCAACCCAAACGCCGGCTTCCGCTATCTCCCACCACCAGCACCACCCACGAAAACTGAAATACCTCTAACTGAATGACGATTCGTCATTCATTATTTCAAAATCTGCCAACACTCACCACCGCAATTGCCCATGAAATCCCCCCTCACCCTCCTCGCCGCCCTTTGCCTGCTGGCCCCAGCAGCGCACGCTGAAAAGCTCGAACAATGGCTCAAGCTCCTGCCGAAAAACACGCTCGGTTACATCGCCATCAAGAGTGCCCCGGAGCTCATGGCCGACTGGGAAAAGAGCGGTTACGGCAAAATGATGGCCGATGAAGAATTCATGAAATGGACCGCTCCCATGTATGAAAACGGCGAACCCATCTGGGACATGGAATTGAAGGAAAGCACCGGCGAGGGACTCGAAGCCAACCTCAAGCGCATCCAGGGTTCCGTGCTCATGGCCTTTGCCGCAGACTCACCTGAAGACCTCGAGAATACCGATAATAACAGCCCCTTCGTCATGCTGATGGAGGTCGGCGACCAGCAGGCCAAGGTGGAGGAACTGCTCGCCAAGGAGGTCGATGAAGACATCTCCGAAGACAGCACCCTGAAGAAGATCACCAAAGATGTCCTGGGCGTGCCGCTGAACGTTCTGGCCTTGTCTGAAGAGGCTGATGCCAAATGGAAACAGGCTTATGCCTTCGTCGATGGCGTGCTCGTGATGGGTGATAAACCCGCTCTGCTGGATTACTTCATCCCCGCACTCAAGACAGGCAACGCCGAAGCCTCGGATATCGTCCCCAGCCATCTCGCCCGCCACGCGCAGCTCACGGATGGCACGGCTGACATCTCCGTTTACATCAACGGCGAAGTTATGATGAAGTGGCTCGAAGAAGGCTTGGGCAAATCGATGAAGAACAACAAATCGCAACTGCCGATCGACCCAAAGATGATCTTCGCAGCGCTCGGCACGAATGAGTTTCAGTCCATTGGAGCCAGCATCGATCTGAGCGACACGCAGTCACGCGTCGATGTCACCCTGCTGCATCCGGCGAATCCCACAGGCATCCTTTCTCTCCTCCGTGGCAGCGGCACCGAAGTCACCCTGCCTGCCTTCATCCCGGCGGATGCCCTCGCTGGGCAGGTTTCACGCCAAAGCCTCGGCGGTGTCTGGGACGGCCTGCTAGGCATGGTGAACAAGCTCGGGCCGCTCGCTATGATGGCGACGATGCAGATCGGACAGATCGAGCAGCAGATGGGCTTCAAAATCAAAGACGACCTCTTCGGCAGTTTGGCTGATGAAATGGTGCAGGCATCCGACGGCACCGCCACCGCGCAGAGCCAGGTCATCGGCATCAAGGTCAAGGATCGCGCAAAGCTCGCCGGAGCTCTCGATGGACTGAAGCGCTTCGTCGGTCAGGGCTTCGGCGCTGCTTTCGAGGAGAGCGACTATCTCGGCTACACGATCAGCACTTACAAAGCCAGCCAGGCCGCCGCAGCGGGTGCCGCCTCCACCGAGATCGGCTACTGCCTCACCGACGACTACCTGCTCTTCAGTACCGGCAAACAAGAGCTGCTCAAAAAAGTACTCGGGCGCATGAAGGAGCCTAGCGGCCCGAGCATCTGGGAAAGCGCACGCACTCAGGACCTCATCGCCATGCTGCCGAAAGGCTACAACGGCGTCGGCGTCTCAGATGCCAGCAAGCAGCTCCTCATGGTCATCGACGCCATGACCGCCGTGCAGAAGCAGGCCGCAGGGAAAAAGAAAGCACCCGCCACGAAGAAAGGCCCAGGCAAAGGCCCGAAAGCCGGTGGCAGTGACAGCGCGAAAGCCGATGGCCCTACCGAGTGGTTCGACCCCTCCGCCCGCCCATCCGAAGACATGTTTAAAAAGTACCTCGGTACCGAAGTCAGCGGCACCTACTCCCACCCCGAAGCCGTCCACTTCCGCATGCTCTCGAAGCCTGTGGAGTGACCAACCGCTGACTTTTTAAACCACTAATGTTCACTAATAAGCGCTGATGGTTCCCAATCCATTCATGGATTGGCTCTGCCATGCTTGGAACATTAGTACTCATTAGTGTCCATTAGTGGTTAACTCAATTTCTGCATCCCATGCGCCTCGCCCTCGCCCTTCTCGCCACCACTTCCGCACTCGCGGCCGACAGCCTTTACTTCGATGGCCCGGAGGTGGTGAAGCTCGATTGGAACACGGCCTGCCCACGCTCCGCTGACTTCAATGGCGATGGCCTCGCAGACATCGTGGTCATCAATCAAGACCGCGCGCGGCTCGAGTTCCTGCTCCAGCGGAAAGACGGCCTCCGCCCAGGCGAGCCGGAGCGCAGTTCACGCACGGATCGCTGGAACCCGATCCTCGAAGTCTCGCGCTTCGACAAACAGCCCCTCGTCATCGGCCACAGCGCCTTCGCTTTGACCGTGGGCGACTGGAATGGCGACAAGCGACCCGACATCGCCTTCGTCACCGATGAAGACAAACTCATCCTCCGCACGCAAGGCGCGAAGGCTGGTGACTGGATGCAGAAGAAGGAGTTCATCCTCGACTCCACCGCCGACGACACCGAGTCCCTCATCTCCCCCGACCTCAATGCCGATGGCAAAGCCGATCTCGTGCTGCTGACGAACACGCGGCTCATGATCTGGCAGCAGGCCAAAGATGGTTGGGCCGAGACCAAAAGCTACGTTCTCGGCCAGCCCGGCTGCGGCGGCCTGCGCACTGGCGATCTGAATGGTGACGGCAAAGCAGACCTTTTTTACACCTCGCCCGATGCTGACGCCGTGCTCGTGCGACTCCAGCAAGACGCCTTCTCCTTTGGCGAAGAATGGCGGCTCGAAACCGAGACCAGTCGCTGCTGGGCGCACCCGATGAAGCTCAGCAAAGACGCCAAAGCCACGGGCATCGCCTACATCCACGACACCACCGGCATGATCGAGGTGGCAAAGCTCGCCACCGGCGAAGTCGAGCCGAATGCCGACCGCGCCGCCAGCATCCGCTACGCCATGCCCGCCAGCGATGCGAAGGGCGGAGCCGTGGCCTTCGGTGACTTGAATGGCGATGGCATCGACGACGTGGTTTTGACCGAGGCCAAGAACGCCCGCCTCTGGTTCTTCGCTGGGATCAAAGGCGGCTCCTTCCGAGAAGGCCGCGAGTTCCCCGCGCTCAGCGGCATCGAGACGATCACCATCGCTGATGTCGATGGCGACTCGAAGGCCGAGCTCATCGTCCTCAGCCCTGGTGAGAAATCCATCGGCCTCGCCCGCTGGCAAAAGGACCGCCTCGCCTACCCAGAGGTGATTCATCAAAGCACCGACACACCGCTCACCCTCACCACCGGAAACATCACGGGCGACAAAACCGCCGCCATCCTCGCGCTCGCCGAAGTGAAGAGCAAAGTCAGCCTCATCAGCCTGAAATGGAACGCTGCCGACAAGAAGTTCACGCCCACCACGCAGGAGCTCATCAGCAGCCCGAGCAAGCCAAACGCCGTCCGCGTCATCGATGCCAATCAAGATGGCCGTGGCGATCTCGCCCTCTTTTCCACGCTCGCACCGATGCAGATACTCATCAGCCAAACGGACGCGAATGTGCCCTTCAAACGCGCCGAAGGTCTGCCCGATTCCCTCGTCAACAAACTCACCCCCATCGCCCTCACCGCCGCTGATGTGAATGGCGACGACAAGGCCGAGATCATCGTCGCCAAGGACCAGCTCGCCCGCGCCTTCCGAGTCGGAGCCGATGGCAAAGCCGTCACTGTCGAGCAATTCAACGCCCCCGATTCCAGTTCCCAGCTCAGCGCCGTGCTCGTCACCAAGGTCGATGGCAAAATGCGCGTCCTGCTCGCCGACAGCGCCCAAAAGAAGCTCCACGAAATGAGCCCAGGAACCGACGGAGTCTTCCGCGCGGCTCACACGCACGCCTTGTCCTCACTCACCGCAGATCAGATGCATCTCCTCGGAGACAAACTGCTCGTCATCGGCAAAACCAGCTTTGACCTCACCCCGCTCACCGGCTCTGCTCTGCGCCTCGACCCCATCGTCGCCTTCGACTCCGAGCTCAAAGACACGAAGCCCTCCGACCTCATCCCCGCCGCCTTCTCCGGCCTCGGCACGGATGACCTTGCGCTCGTCGATTTCAGCGCCAGCCGCGTGCTCGAGTTCTTCCAGCCCACCGAGAAAACGCCCGCCGAATGGCATAGCGCCATGTACTTCCGCGTTTTCGAGACCGATCCCCACTTCCGAGGCAAAAGCGGCCGCGAAAACGAACCCCATGACTACACCGCCCTCGATTTGAATGCTGACGGCAAGCTCGACCTGGCTCTGCTCGTGCATGATCGGCTGCTGATTTACCTGCGCAAATAGGCGCAGTTCCTGTCGTGGAGATCTCTTAGCATGAAACGCCGTCTTCTACTGCTTGCCGGACTCTGCCTGCTTGCGGCCGCAGGGGTTTGGAAATGGAACAGACTTACCTCTCAGCTTTTTGATCCCGCTTTTCAGCGCCTAAGTCCTCAGCAAGTCGCACGAGTGCCACTGGCGACTCGTTTTGATGCCCCGATGGGCTCGGAGCATGGGGCGTTGACCTACAATGCACAGCCGTTTCGAGTCAACCGACACCTTGGGGATGACTTGAATGGTATCGGCGGGCTGAACTCGGATCTCGGGGATGCCGTGTATGCCTCGGGCTTCGGGCGCGTGGTCTATGTGGGAGCACCAGGGCCGGGCTGGGGGAAGATGATCATCTTGGCACATCGCGTGCGCGAAGCCGATAAGACACGGGTGATCCAGACCGTGTATGCACACCTTGATCAGCTGCTCGTGAAGCAGGATCAAGTCGTGCAACGTGGAGAGAAAATTGGCACCGTGGGAACGGCGGATGGGCAATACTTGGCTCATCTACACTTCGAGGTGCGCGAGGGGCCGTATGTGAATCCGGGCGTCGGTTACGCAGATGCACCACTGAACCGTCTCTCGCCCGAGCGCTTCCTGGCGGAGCATCGCGGCGCGCCGGTCGATCTACTGAATCCAGCGCCAGCGGTTCATTGATGCTGCCTTGCAACCCACGGCAGGTCGGGCACGTTTCACTCCACCCCCACCATGAGCGATTCCTCTGCCCAGCCCAAGTTCACCAACGCCCTCGCCAAGGAGAAGTCACCCTACCTTCTTCAGCATGCGCACAATCCTGTGAACTGGATGCCCTGGGGTGATGAGGCCATCGCCAAGGCGAAAGCCGAGGGCAAACCGATCTTCCTCTCCAGCGGCTACTCGACCTGCCACTGGTGCCATGTGATGGAGCGTGAGTCGTTCGAGAACGAGGAGATCGCGAAGGTCATCAATGAACATTTCATCCCCGTGAAGGTGGACCGCGAGGAGCGCCCGGATGTCGATCTCACCTACATGACCTATGTGCAGGCCGCGACGGGTGGTGGCGGCTGGCCGATGTCGGTTTTCCTCACGCCGGAGCTGAAGCCTTTCTTCGGCGGCACCTACTTTCCGCCGGAAAACAAAGGCGGACGCATCGGCTTCAAGAACCTGCTTTTGGAGCTGCACAAAGCCTGGACGGAAGATCGCGAGAAGGTGCTGACCAGCTCCAACCGCAGCATCGACAAGCTCCAGGAGCATCTCGATGGCGAAAACGAAGGTGCGGAGGTTAAGACCGACGCCGTGATCCAAAAAGCCTATGACGACCTCGCCAGCAGCTACGACTACCACGAAGGTGGCTTCAGCGGTGCGCCGAAGTTCCCGCGCTCCTCGTCGATCAACCTGCTCTTCCGCATTCAGAAGGCATGGACAGGCAAAGAAGAGCGCAAAAGCGAAGCCGACTGGGCCGGTGAGATGTCCGTGCGCACGCTGCGGGCGATGGCGAACGGCGGCATCTGGGACCATGTCGGCGGCGGCTTCCATCGCTACAGCGTGGATGGCTACTGGCACATCCCGCACTACGAAAAGATGCTCTACGATCAGGGCCAGCTCCTCTGGGCGTATGCCGAGGGGCACCTCGTCACGGGCTCCGTTTTCCTCGCAGAGATCGCGCGACAGATCGTCGGCTATGCCAAGCGTGATCTGCGGCACGATGACGGCGGTTTTTTCTCCGCTGAAGATGCCGACAGCTTCGCCAAAGAAGGCGACGACCACAAAAAAGAAGGTGCCTTCTATATCTGGACCGCCGCCGAGATCGACGCACTGCTTGGCAAGGATGAAGGAAGCGTCTTTCGTTATGCTTACGGCGCTCGTCGCGATGGCAATGCACGGCCGGAGAGTGATCCACACGAGGAGTTGAAAGGCACGAACACGCTCTTCCGCGCATTCTCCGCCAAGAAGACAGCCGAGTTCTTCAAAAAGACGCCTGAAGAGGTGCAGACGATCCTCGATCGCGGCCTGAAACTGCTCTTTGAAGCCCGCAGCAAGCGCCTGCGTCCGCATCGCGATGACAAGATCATCACTGCTTGGAACGGCCTCATGATCTCCGGCCTCGCTCGTGCTGGCGCTGCGCTTGGTGAGCCCGAGTTCATCCAGCTTGGAGCCCAAGCCGCACAGTTCATCCATGATCAGCTTTGCTCAGAGCCCGGGAAGGGCCTGCACCGCAGTTGGCGTGAAGGTGGCCGTGGCCCCAAAGGCTTCGCCATCGACTACGCCGCTCTCATCCATGCGCTGCTGGATCTCTATCAGGCCGGACTTGATGTGAAGTGGCTCCAGTGGGCCAGCGCCCTCCAGGCAGAGATGGACAGCCTCTTCCTCGACAAAGAAAAAGGCGGCTACTTCAGTGTCCACACCGAGATGGCGCACTCCGTTTTGCGCATCAAAGAAGACTACGACGGTGCCGAACCATCGCCGAATTCGCTCGCCGCGCTGAACCTCGCCCGGCTCGCGGCCATCCTGGATGATAAAGCTCATGCCGAGCAGGCTCAGAAGCTCCTCACCCTATTCGGCAAAACGCTCCAAGACAGCCCCAGCGCCGTACCCATGCTCGTCACCGCTGCTGACTTCCTGGAGCGCGGCAAACAGCAGATCGTCCTCACCGGCGACAAGGCCTCACCCGAATTCCAGGCGCTGCTAAAAGTCGTGCAATCCCGCCTGCTCCCACACGCCATCATCCTCCACGCCGACGGCGGCGAAGGCCAAGCCTGGCTCGCCAAGCACAATGAAGCCCTCGGCGAGATGAAACCCGTCTCCGGCAAACCCGCCGCGTATGTTTGCCAGAACTACACCTGCCAGGCTCCCGTGACGGAAGCGGCAGCGCTGGAGAAACTGCTTGGCTAACCTCTAGCGCCGCCGTGCGACGATGATGCTCGTGCGGTCGGGGTAGTATAGGTAGCCGAAGCCGAAATCGACGGGCTGTGCGCCATAGCTCCCGCCCTGGTAGGCGGCTCTGAGATCTGGCTGCTGCTGGGAAAAGATGCCGAGGGTGCCCTGGTAGTTGCCGTAAAGTGACAACGACAAGCCGCTGCTGACCAACGTGCGCCAAGGCACACCGGAGGGGTCCTGGACGAGGCCGCTGGTGCTGCGCACGAGATAATTGCGGATGGTGGAGAAGCTGTCGTTATGCATCAAGTAAGAGGCGCTTTTCACAAGAGCTGGCGGGTAGCCCTGCTTCGCCACGAAGGTGAGGAAGGGACCGCCAGGCCGGGTGCCGCTGTTTGATAAATCCTGGCGGAAATAGAAGAGGCGCTTCATGCCACCAAAGCCGTTGCGGAAGCGGATCATGAGCCCCGGCGCGGAACCACGCGAAGCACCCGCGAGCACGGCATTGCCTGCTCCGTCGATGCGCATGATGTCCACGCTGTCCACAGTGGCACCCGTGCGGGCGAGGAAGGCGAGGAGAATGGGCAGCACGCCACGGAAGCGGCTGGCCTGGAGATCACGGCGCATGTCCACCGTCACGAAGTAGCCTGCCTGCATGATGCTGCTGAGGGCGGTGCGGAGGTTGTCCAAGCCGGCGGAGATTTCGCCCTGGCTGAGGGTTTGCAGATCGGGCAGTGGCTCGGCGGGTTCGAGACCGCAGAGGATGTAGGTTTCGGCATGAGGGAAGAGATCGTGGGCAAAGAGGTAGTCCGGCCCGCTGAAGGGATAAAAGAGGGCACGATGACCCTGGAGATCGCGGATGTTGGAGGCAGCCCAGGAGCGCACGCGCTGGCCTCGCGACCCTTCGTGACTCTGCCAAAGAGCCTGCATCTGCTGCTGATGTCGGGGATGAGATGCATCCAATCCGGCAAACAACCGCGCTACATCATTGATGGCAGAGGATCGGGAGGACAGACCGAGTTCCAAGGCACCTGAAAACAAACTGCCGCCCGTGGAGGACTCCGCTCGACGCACGGTGGGAATCCCGCCCGATGTCATGGCGTCCGGCGGCAGGCGGCAGGAGGACAGCGCAGCGAAGGCTGTGATCAGACAAATCCTGCGGAGAACGGGGGCGGTGTAGTGTTTCATCGTGGGAGCTGCGGGTGGGAGACGAGGCGCGGATCATCCATGGCGCGCAATGATTTAGCAAAAACACTGGGGCAGCGTCAATGCCCACAACCACAGTTTTCGTCAGCCGGGTCGGTGTCCTTGATTTCGGCACCGGCTTTGAGTTGCTCGACGAACTCATTGAACTTCGTGTCCTTGAACTCTTCGATCATGCGCTGGCGGACGGCATCCTTCACCATTTCGAAGGGCATGGGCTCGGAGACTTTGCGCCCCAGAACGGTGCAGATGTGGAAACCCAGCTGGGTGTTGAAGACCGGGCTGATCTCCTTTTCCCCCATGGAAAAGGCGATGGTCTCGAACTCCTCCATGAACTCGCCACGCTTGAACCAGCCAAGATCGATCATCTGCTGCTCATCCGCGCGGTGCTCTTCGGCGAGCTTCATGAAGTCAGCCCCGGCACGCAGTTCCTGGCGGATGCTGCGCATGGCTTCGAAGACTTCCTGCCGGCTTTTGGCGCCTTGCTGGCTCTTGGTAATGTGGGCTGCATGGATCATTTCCTCGGTCATGTAGAGGGCGAGGTTCTTCTCGTAATAGGCGCGCAGTTCGGCGTCGGTGGGCTCAGGCTCGGTTCCATAAATCTGGCCCAGCATCAGATCGAGACGCACGCCACCAGCGATGTTCTGGCGGACAACAGCCTCGTCTTTGTAGGGCATGCCGATCTTCATGTAGAACTCGTTTTCCCCGCCCGCTTCTTCGATGAGCTTGCCCAGCCGTTCGGTAATGGCGGCATCCTCCACCACTGGCAGACGCTTCATGGACTCCTGATTCAGCAGGACTCGGGAGATGATGTTGTCCTTGGCATAGCCTCGGAACTCGGGGTCACGCTCACAACAGGAAACCTGGAGCTGACGCTCGTAGTGACCTTTGACGTTTCGAAATTCTGCCTCGATGACTTCGTCGTCGATTTCTTCTCCATTGATGATCAGTGCCATGCCCCGATGGGAAAGCGGACACCGCGAGGCGCAAGGTGAAAGTGCTGCCGGTGATCAGACTGCCTGGCCTTCGACTTCCGGGCGCTTGTGCTTGGTGAAGCGGATGTCTTCGGCCTTCTCGATGAAGATGGTGTCTTCACAGATGTTCTTAGCGTGGTCGCCGACACGTTCGAGGAAGCGGGCCACGAAGATGAGGTGGAGGTAGCTTTCCAGCGGGCTGTTTCTCATCTCCATGATTTGGAGCAGAGAGGCATCCAGCGCTTTCTCAGCTGCATCAAGTTCCTTGTCCATCAGGCGAGCGGCGGCGGCGGCTTCCGGATCAGCATCGGTGAAGGCCTGGAGGCTGGCGGCGAGGTTGCGCACGCAAAGCTGATAGACAGGCTCGATGAGCTTCACCTCGGCGATCTCGGGAAGGTTGTTGATGTGGCGTGCGCGCTTGGCGATGCTGCTGGCCTGATCGGCAATGCGCTCAAGGTTATTCGCAACTCGGATGGTGCCCATGACCTGACGAAGGTCGTGCGCGGTGGGCTGAAATTTGAGCAAGACCTGCATCCCGAGTTGGTCGATGCGCTTCTCCAGTTCGTTCACGTCCTGGTCAGCGGCAATTGCTGCATTGCAGAGGTCGGTGTCGCGCTCCAGGAGACCACGCATGGCATCACCGAGGTTCTTCTTCGCCATGCTGGACATGGTGAGCACCTGCTCGCGAAGGCTGGTGAGGGATTGATTGAAGGAAGTCAGGATGTGATCGTGCATGTGCTGCGGTGGCTGGCCCGAGGCTACATGGGCAATGTGACATTTTCGACACCAAAGTTTGCCTCATTCACAACAGGAGTACTTTTGGCGGGGCCTTTGGGCTGGCGGTTCGTGCGCTCGCAGAAGTCGTGGTAGGTGATGACTTCGAAGCGGCCGTCGTCGTGCTCGAGAATCGCAGTCATTGACTCGACCCAGTCGCCGGAGTTCAGGTAATGGGTCTCGCCGATGATCTTATTGGCTGGGCTGTGAATGTGGCCGCAGATGATGCCGACACAGTTTTTTGACTTCGCCAGCTCCTGAAGCTGGTCTTCGTAACGACCGACGAAGTTCACGGCGGACTTCACCTTGAGCTTCACCCAGCGGCTGAGGGAAAAGCTCTCTTTGCCGCGAATGTGCCGCCACCAGTTGTAGAGTCGATTGACGCGCAGTAGGATGTTGTAGCCGATGCCGCCGAGCTTGGCGATCCAGGGATGGTTCGTGGTGACGTGGTCGAAGCCGTCGCCATGGACGATGAGATAATCGCCACGCTTCGTGTGATGGATGTGCTCGCCGGTGATGCGGAAGTTGTCGAGCTGGATGGGGATGAAGCGGTCGAGGATGTCGTCGTGATTGCCACGCAGGTAGAGGATCTCGGTGGCCTCCTTTTCCATCTTCTTCAGCACGGTGCGGAGGAAGCCGGTGTGGCCTTTGTTCCAGCCGCCAAGTCGGCGCAGATGCCAGGCATCAATGATGTCGCCATTCATGATGAGCTGGTCGCAGTAGATGTGGCGGATGAAGTGGGATGCCTGGGCGGCTTTGCAGTCGGGCATGCCGAGATGCACATCGGAGATGATGAGAGTGCGCACGCGCAGCTTCGTCTTCTGCCGCGTGGGGTCCACAGGCAGGTCGGCGGGTTCTTCGGCGGCGAGGTCACTCATGAGATGGATGGGGTGGCGGCTTTGGATGTGATGGCAGTTTGGAGTTCGCCTTCAAACTGCTCGATGACGCGCTTCCAGCCATAGTCGCTGGCGGCCTGACGCGCGAGATCTCGTATCGAGGAAGAGTCCCAGCTCGCGGCGGCCTCTCGAGTGGTTTGCAAAAAGGCATCTTCCTTCTCAAAAGGGGCGAGCCAGCCGTTCTGACCATGTTTGATGACAAGGCGTGGTGCGGCGTAGTCGTAGGCGACAGTGCTGAGTCCGCTGGACATGGCTTCGAGCACGACATTCCCGAAGGTTTCGCTGCTGCTGGGAAAGAGGAAGACATCGCCGCTGGCATAGCATTCAGCGAGTTCGGTGCCACGTTTCGCACCGACGTAAATGCACTCGGGATGCTCGGCTTGCAGAGGCTTCAGGCGCGGACCATCGCCGACGACGACGCAAGGCGCGCCGGGATGCACTTCCCGGAAGGCAGCGAAGGCACGCATGAGCAGCGGGAGGTTCTTTTCAGCAGCGACACGACCGACGTAAATGGCCACGGGCGTCTTCTCATCCGCTCCCCAGGAGGCGCGAAGAGCATTGCTACGATGAGCGGGCGAAAAGAGTTCCGTGTCCACGCCACGTCCGAGCACGCCGACGTTCTGGATACCCCAGCGCTCCAGCATCGCGGCAGTGTCGGCGCTCGGGGTGAGAGTGCGTGCCGTTTGATTGTGAATACTGCGTAATAGACCTGTGGCGACTGTTTCCAAACCAGGCAGATGATAGTCTTCGAGATAGGTCTGGAAGTTCGTGTGAAAGCCGGACACGACCGGGATGCCCATCTTCGCCGCCGCGCGGATGCTGGCGATGCCGAGCGGAGTCTCGGTGGCGACGTAGAGCACATCGGGCTTCATCTCTTCAAACTTCGCCTGCATCTGCCAGGTGGTGCTGATGCCGATGCGCAGCCCAGGATACCCCGGTAGTGGCATGGCCATGACGACGTGACGGCGAAGCGGATCGCTTTCGTCATCAGCTGGCACTGTGGTTACGACCTCGACCCCATGCCCGCGCGCAGCCAGACCCGCCGCAAAGGTCGAGAGCGACCTTGCGACACCATTAATGTCAGGTGGGTAGGTGTCGGTGATGAGCATCAGCCTCATAGAAGCAGCAAGGAAGAATCAAATTGGAGACAGAAATGGCTAGTCAGACGAAATACAGAAAACGAGTCAGGCAAACGCCACTAAGGTGACGAAAGCGTCACCCTTTGATCGACGTGTATCAGAATTATCTGTTCCCCTTTGTGACGCAGTCGTCACCAAGAAATGTTTGTGACAAAGCCCCCCCACCGCGTAAACCACCGAGAACTATGAGCAAGATTTTGGTGGTCGATGATGAACCGGATATTTCCGAGCTGATTTCCCTGCACATGCTGCGGGAGGGACACGAGTGCCTGTGCCTGATGAATGGACTGGAGGTCATGCCTGCCGTCCTGGAGCACCAGCCCGACTTGGTCGTGCTGGACCTGATGCTGCCTGGCCTGGATGGCATGAACATCTTCAAACGTCTCCGCGCCGACAGCCGTACGCGCAACATTCCCGTGATCATGCTGACGGCGAAAACACAGACCACAGACAGGATCAATGGTCTTGAGCTCGGTGCCGATGACTACCTGACGAAACCTTTCTCCCCTCGAGAACTGGCCCTGCGCATCACCGCCATCCTCCGCCGCACGAAGAAGGTCACCCACATCTCGGAAGTGAAGACTGGCGACTTCCATCTGGACCGCAAGAACATGAAGTTCTTCTATAAAGGCCATCCCATCGACCTCACCACCACCGAATTTAAGCTGCTCGCCGTCCTGATGGAAAACACGGAGGCAGTTCATACCCGCGCCGATCTTCTGCGCGAGGTCTGGGGCTACTCCGACGATGTGGCCACTCGCACTCTCGACACGCACATCAAGCGCCTGCGTGAAAAACTCGGCGAGGCTGGCAAACATGTCGTCACCGTGCGTGGCACAGGGTATCAATTCTGCATGGATGCACCTGCCGCCGTGGCGGTGGCCGCTTGATAACTGTCGTGCCTTAACTGAATCGTTGACGGGACAGGCTGAATGTTTCGTCATTTGGTTATCGTGATTCGTCATTCATGCGCGATTAAATCCGACCTCTCCCGCCTCCGCCCCCAATGACCTACTACCTGATCGCCGCTCTCATCACCATCGCCTTATGGGCGTGGAGGAATGAGAAAAAATGGCAGCAGCGCATGGAGAGCGTCACTCAGGCAGCCGGGTTGAAGGTCTTCGAGGCTGACAAGCTCACGGCGAAGTTCATCGGCCTTCAGGAGAGCAGTCAGGCGCTGATCAAAGAAGAATACCTGCGCCGTCTGTTTGAATCCCTGCTTCAGGAGATCCGCCAGGGCGTCGCGATCGTGGATGACCAGATGCGCATCAAGTTCGTGAATCGCACGCTCGCCCATCTCTTCCACAAGACGAGCATCCAGCGCGGACGGACCTTGATCGAGGAACTGCACGACCATCAGGTCACCAGCATCGTGCAGGCCGCGATCACCGATCAACGCCGTACCGTGCGTGAGGTCGAGCTTTCCACCGCGAACAACGCAAGCGGACGAAACAGCCGCCATTTCCTCATCGAAGCGGCACCTTTGCCTGCGAAGGCTGAACGCGGAGCCTGGCTCATGATTCACGACATCACTGAGCAGGTCATGGCGGATCAGGTGCGGAAGGACTTCGTCGCCAATGCCTCCCACGAACTGCGCACACCGCTGACGCTCATCAACGGCTACATCGAGACGCTGCAAAGCGGCGTGCTCAAAGACGAGGCATCCCTCCAGCGCTGCTACGATGTGATGGAGAAGCACGGCAAGCGCATCATCCGCATCATCGAGGACATGCTCACCATCTCGCGCCTCGAGAACGGCAGTTCCGCGCTCAATGTGGAGCCCTTCACCGTCCGCGGCTGCGTGCAGGACGCGCTCGATCACCTCGCGCCGATGCTCGAAGGTCGTGACACACTCATCGACCTCGACTTCCCCGCCGACGGCGGCCCCATGCAGGGCGACCGCTTTTACTGGGATCAGGTCTTCACGAACCTCATCGAAAACTCAATTAAAGAGAACCCGAACCCCGGCCTCGTCATCAAAGTCAGCGGCCAGTGGTTCAGCGATCACTGCGTACTGCGCGTGAGCGACAACGGCATCGGCATCGCCGCACACGACCTGCCCTTCGTCTTCAAACGCTTCTATCGCGGCCACAAGCATCACAGCCCACAGATCAAGGGCACCGGCCTCGGCCTCAGCATCGTCCGCCGCGCCATCGAAGCCCACGGCGGAACGCTGGATCTCACCAGTACACCGGGTGTGGAAACGACCTTCACGATGAGGCTGCCCATGCATCGGCAGATGCCGGAGATCAAACCGCCACCTGAAGCTTGAACGGCGCGGCTTTGAAAGTCACTGGTGTGGTGGATTGAATCAGTTCGCCGTCCAGTTCATAAGGCGCAGCAGGTTCAGCCACGACCGTGAACTCGCGCACCTGGAGATAATCGAGATCGAGTGCCGTGTCGTAACCGCGCTCCAGTAGCGCCCGGACCATCTGTGCAAACTCCCAGCCGCTCAGTTGGCGGAAGATGAGCAGGTCGAGCAAACCGTCCTGATTGTCCGCCTTCGGGAACACCTTCACCGGCCCGCCGTAGTGCTTGCCAGAGCCGATCAAAACGACGCTACCATGCATGTCGGGACGGCCTTCGATCTTCACCGTTAGCACTGGCGGCTTGCGACCAAGGACCTGCACGGCGGACACGACATAGCTGAGCGGCCCGAGTTTCTTTTTCCTCTCCCAAGGCGTTTCCTGGATGATCTCCGCATCGAATCCCACACCCGCGAGCTGCACAAAGTAATGCTCATTCGCCTGCCAGAGATCGATCTCGCGCAGCCGACCGCTGCTGATCTTCTGCCAACACGCTGCGATGTCTGATGAGGGTAACCCCAGCTCCAGCGAAAACACATTCATCGTCCCCACGGGCAGCACGCCGAGCGCGGTGTGCTTCTCATCCGGCGCACGCTCCGCATTCACGCGGCAAATGCCCTGAAGCACCTCGTTCATCGTCCCATCGCCACCTGCCGCCACGACGAGCCCGCGTCCCTCACGTGCCAGCTTTTCAGCGATGGCCGTGGCTTCGCCGGGTGCCTTGGTCATGATCAGTTCCGGCTCCGGCGAAAGGGCACGGATCGCCATTTCACGCGCAGCCGCCTGCGTGCTGCGCGCGGCGGGATTCAGGATGACAGGGATGCGGTCGGACATGCCGGGCGCGGTTATGAAACCAGATGCCGCCGGGCACAAGTGACAATGCTCGCACTCCTTGCATCTACCTCACGGCATGATTGAATGCGCGCCCACCATGAGAGACGACCCCACCGTGCCCGCCGACGCCCGTTTTGAGACGCGCGCCATCCATGTCGGCCAGGATTTCCGCAGCGAGACAGGCGCTGTCATCCCGCCCATCTACATGACCTCGACCTTCGAGACGGGGAACCCTGGCAGCTTTGACTACACCCGCAGCGGCAACCCGAACTTCCGCAATCTTCAGACCACGCTCGCCAGTCTGGAGAACGCGAAACATGCCACCATCTTCGCCAGCGGAGTCTCCGCCATCACCGCCATCGCCTTCGGATTGAAGGCGGGCGACACCATCATCTCGGAGCAGAACATCTACGGCTGCACCTACCGCCTCTTTGAGCGCGTATTGCGGAAGTTCGGCGTCAGCATCAAGTATGTGAACCTCGCCAACCCGGCTAACTACGGCCTCATCGCCGAGCTGAAACCCGCGCTGCTGTGGCTGGAATCCCCCACGAATCCGCTGCTCAAGATCCTCGATATCCGCGCGCTGTCGGACGTCGCCCACAGCGTCGGCACCACCGTTGTCGTGGACAACACCTTCGCCTCCAGCCTGCTGCAAAAACCGCTCGATCTTGGTGCTGATCTCTCCCTGCTCAGCACCACGAAGTACACCAACGGCCACAGCGATGCCCTCGGCGGCGCGGTTTGCTCAAACAGCGACGAATGGCAGGAGAAGATGATCTTTGCCCAAAAAGCGCTCGGCCTGCAACCCAGTCCCTTCGACACCTGGCTGACCTCACGCGGCGCGAAGACCGAGGCCCTCCGCATGGAGCGGCACAATGCCAACGCGCTCACGCTCGCCACCCGACTTGAAGCCCACAAGAGTGTAAAGTCCGTGCGTTATCCCTTCCTGCCAAGCCATCCGCAGTATGCGCTCGCGAAGAAGCAGATGTCCGGCGGCAGCGGCATGTTGCTCGCCGACTTCGGCCATACGCATGAGGGCGCGCTCGCCTTCATCCGCCGACTGCACCTCTTCACCCAGGCGGAGAGCCTCGGCGGCATCGAAAGCCTCGTCTGCCACCCCGCCACCATGACCCACGCCTCCATCCCGAAAGACATCCGCGAAGCCGCCGGCATCACCGATGGCCTCATCCGCTTCTCCGTCGGCATTGAGCATGTCGAGGATCTGTGGGCGGATATTGAGCGGGCGCTCGGTGCGGGCTGATAAACGACATGGCTTAGACTGGTTCTCGAAAAGGCTGTCATAAACTCGTCTTTGGGCGGCACTGAGA
>CAYMHJ010000058.1:0-25268 GCA_964390165.1 uncultured Prosthecobacter sp.
CTCCCAAGACCACAATCCTGATATCAGCAACGACTGAAACTGAGCCCACCATTCCACGCCCGGTGCTCCCGCCAGAGTGCCGGGCTTTTTTGTGCCCTAACGAAGCCAAAATAGCCTTCACAAAAAAGCTTCAAGGCCCCTGTAACGCCTGCGCGGAAACCGTGCATCACCGACCTGAACTACCCCACTACTCCCCATGAAAACGCACTGTTTCCTGTTCCTCTCCCTGCTTGCCTTTTCCATTCCTCTGCACGCACTCGAAGCCACCGCGCTGAAGATCCTGCCCACCTCCACCGTCGTCGGTGAGGACTCCTACTTCGGTGGTGGCATGGCCATGAATGAAAAGCACCTGCTCATCTCCGATGCCTATGATGACACCAGGGGCAAGAACGCAGGCACTCTTTATGTCTGTGATCCTGTGACAGGGACTCATCTGCGCCGGCTTATACCAGCCGATGCGGCAGCGGGACAGAACTTCGGCACCTCGCCCTCACTGCATGGGAATACGGCGCTGGTCGGTGCCATAGGTGACGATGATCTGGCTTTTGATTCGGGCGCCGCCTACCTCTTTGATGTCAGCTCGGGTGCGCAGCTCGCCAAGCTGACCGCGCCTGATGCACAAGTCGAGGATGCCTTTGGCTCATGCACGGCGATGGATGATCGCTTCATCTGCGTGAGCGCCTATTCTCGTGAAACTGCAGCGGGTGCAGTCTATGTTTTTGATTCAGTGACGCGCTCTCTTCTCCGCAAGCTCACGGCATCGGATGGTGAGGTGGGAGATATTTTTGGCCGCGAGCTCGTGCTGGCTGGGCCGCTGCTCCTCATCTCCAGCTCCAAGGGCCCCGGCGGCTCCAGCGCGGGCGCGGTGTATGTCTTCGATGCCGCATCCGGTGAGGAACTCCACAAACTCGTGGCGGAGGATAGTCAGAATGGCGATCTCTTTGGAATCAGCGTCGCCGTCAGTGGTCATCAGGCCCTGGTCGGAGCGCAGTATGATGACGACAAAGGCGGCAATGCAGGCGCTGCGTATGTCTTTGACCTGCACACGGGTGAGCAACTGCGCAAACTGACCGCGAGCGATACCTCTACCCGCGACTACTTCGGCTGTGCCGTGGCGCTGGAGGAGAACCTGGCGCTGATCGGTGCGTATGGTGCTGACGGCGGCTTCACCGGCACGGGCGCGGTGTATCTCTTTGATCTGCACGATGGCAAGGAACTGGGCAAAGTTTACGCCGAAGACCACCGGGAAAACAATTCCCAGTATGCGCGCCACATCGCCCTGCATGGCAGCACGGCCATCATCGGAGCGGGCAGCGACAGTGAGCTGGGCCGCTACGGTGCAGCCTATCTTTTAAAAAACCTGCATGCGCATTTGCCGGTGCGTGAGCTGGCGCGGAAGGCTGATGCAGCCCCTCTGGTGGTCACAGCCACCTATTCCAGCTTCAGCGCCTGCCAGATGAATGCGGATGGCGAGGGCCTGCTCCAGGCAAACCTTTCCAAAGCACCCACTGGGCAGACCGTCGGCCTCTGGGGAGAGCTGGGCGGCAGCCTTGATCTGCTGATGCGCACGGGGGATCTTTTCGGCAGCCTGAAAGTAGTCGCCATCCAGTCGCCCATCATGCAGCATGGCAGCCACGCCCTTTTCTCAGCCAGACTCAGTGGCAATGGCGTGACCGCACTCAACGATAGGCTGCTGATGAGCGATGATGGCAGTGCGCTGCTTCCCCTGCTGCGTGAGGGTGACACCCTCGATACCGGCGGCTTCAGCGGCCAGGTGGTGACCGGGCTCGGCGCCATGGCCGCCAGCAGCACTGTGCCTCAGGCAGCCGTGCTGACCACGCTGAAAGCCGCCAGCACTGCCGACAGCGCCATCGTGCTGCATGACTTGGCGGAGGACACCATGCTGGACAGCCTGATCGAGGGCGGAGAAAGCCCAGTCGAAGGCGTGAACTACGGTCAGATCTCCCGCGTGAGCATGACTGGCGGCCTCGTGCTCGCTCATGTGGCGCTCAGCGGTGCATCCAGCACGAACAGCGCCATCGTCTGTTTCAGCGCAGGTTCGGAGAAAACACTGATCGTTAGGAAAGGCCAGCCCGCACCCGGCACCAGCGGCTTTTTCAGCGGCTTCAAAGGTGAGTGCAGCAGCAGTCAGGATGAAGTGCTGGTGCGTGCCACTCTGTCCTCCGTGCCCGCGGCCACGAATGAAGGGCTATGGGCATGGAAGGAGGGAACCCTCCGCCTCGTCGCGCAAAATGGCACCCAAGTCAGCGGACTCAGCAGCGGAGTGAAATACGCCCAGTTTGTCCGTGCCTGGATCACCCCTGGAGAGCGCGTGCTGCTGCTCACCAAGCTTTCCGGCACCGGAGTGAAAACCACGAACGATCAAGCGCTGCTGCTCATCCTGCCGACCGGCGACATGCATGTGCTGATGCGGGAGGGCGATGTCTTCCCCGGCAGTCATTCAGGCAAGATCGGCACCCTCCAGCAGGTGGAGGTGGATTCCGCCAGCGGTGCCTATACGCTTCTGGGCACGCTCACGGGAGTCTCCAGCACTACGAACCAGTGTCTTTGGACCGGTCACGTCGGCATCTACACCACTGCCGGGCAGGAGTCACTGCTGAATCCCGGACTGCGCCTGCGCAAAGGCCTGCATCTCGGCTCAGCCGACACCACCACGACTCTCACCACGATGAAGCTCATCCTCCCCGCAGACAGCACCGGCATGGGCGGACGCGGCTATGGCAGCCCTGTCTCCGAAGGCGGCACGGCGGTCCAACTCAGCTTCAAGAATGGTGCCCAGATGATCGGGGTTCTTGATTGATCATCGCCTCATTCCCCGCCCGGCACTCCCTCCAGAGCGCCGGGCTTTTTTGTGCCCGGACAAGGCCGGGGAAGCCTTCGTGAAAAAAATTTCACGTCCCCTGTAACGCCCGCTCGGAAGTCGTGCATCACAGGCCTGAACCCACTTCCATCCCATGTGCAGACCGCTTCTTTTCTCATCCATTTTCCTCTCGTTTGCCGTCAGCGCTATGGCAGGCGTTCAGCGCCTCCCCATCGGCGGCACGCCTCCGGCGCAGGCTACTTCGTTTGGGGAAATTGAACTCCATCATCCCACGCTGGATCTGGTGTTTTTCGATAATGGCTCGATCTACTCAGTGCATACCACCACAGGAGCCATCACACCGCTGCTGCCGGCAAAGGGCGGCTGGCTTGTGGAGATCTCTCCAGATGGCAGCCGCCTAGTGGGGATAGCGGCGGATGGCGGTGTGTGGAGCGTGCCTGCGACAGGAGGAGTCGCAGTTCAGCTGACAGCGGATCCCGATGACTTCGATGATGCAGACGGTGACATCTCACGCTTTGCCATCTCGACGGACAGCACACAGGTGGCTTACCTTCACAATGGCGTGGCCTGGATCGTGCCTATCTCGGGTGGGCCGTCGGTGGCGCTGACTCCCGCTGTATGGCTGGCTGCGGGTGGCGAGGCGCTCTCCATCCAGACCGTTCCGGGCTCGAGCATACTGGTGGTCGAGGCGAGTGCCTCCCGCAGTGATCCCACACGCCTTTACCGTGTGCTTCCATCAGGAGCAGGCTTGATGGCCCTCACGAGCAACACGCAGGACATCAGCGCCTATAAAATAAATGCCACAGGCACCCATGTGCTTTTCACGCATGATGGTGATGATAAACTGGCCTCGGTGAACCTCGGCGGGCCGCCCCTGCCTGAGCCTCTGCATTCGGCGCTGGGGACCTATGGAATTGATTCGTTCGAAAGTACGCCTGATGGTTCACAAGTGGTCTTTACAGACGAGAACCCCTCTGGTCTGATCTCGCTGTTTCGTGTGCCGGTCATCGGCGGGGCATCGACGGAAATCATTACGAGCGGACTGACGGAGGGGCTCGATTGGACGGACACTGAGTTCATTTTCTCTCCCGATGGTCAGCATGTGCTGTTCACGCAGGATTCCCCCGCAAACGGCCTGTATGCTGCACCTTTGGCTGGCGGAGCTGCTGTGACACTGAGCACGGCCAACTTTTCCAGACTGCGCTCCAACATTTTTGAGGTGGTGATCGCGGCGAATAACCGCGTTGTCATCGCAGACGATGAAGACGGTGACTCGGTGGATGACCTGGTGGCTGTGGACTATGTCTCGGGGAGTCGCACACTCATTCATAGCGGCACGGATCTGGCTGCGGAGTCCAATCCTGATCTCGACCATGTGATTTATGCGACTTCTGCGGGCGAGCTGATGCAGTCAATGGTTGATGGCACCTCGACGATCCGGCTCGGCAGCCATGTTGCTGGCTCTGCCACCTACTTTGATGGTGTTTTTAACCGAGATGGAACCCGTCTTTTCTGGCTCACTGACGGTGCCGCCGGGGAAAATGTATGGTCTGCCACGCCTAGTTCGGTTGATTCAGAGTCACTGGTGCCTGCTGCCGCGCCTGCCACGCCGGGATATGCCAAACAGATGCTGATTTCACCGGATGGCCGTTTTGTCGCCTACCTGGAAACCAGCGCCGCTGCCCCAGGCTATGAGGACATCCATCTGGCCACTCTCAC
Source organism: uncultured Prosthecobacter sp. (assembly GCA_964390165.1). Taxonomy (GTDB): domain Bacteria; phylum Verrucomicrobiota; class Verrucomicrobiia; order Verrucomicrobiales; family Verrucomicrobiaceae; genus Prosthecobacter. The sequence continues at coordinate 4,562 of CAYMHJ010000058.1, forward strand.
GGATGGTAGTTCGGTAGCTCTGACGACTACCGGTGCCGCCAAATTATACTCTGGGGCACCAGCTACTAATCCGTTCCAGTTCAGTGATGACAGCCAATGGCTGGTTTATTGGGCCTATTCTGCGGCCACGAGCGACAGGAGCGTGCTACACGCCCGGCGGCTGGCCGACGGTCTCACCGTCACGCTCAGTGACTCCAGCACGAGTGCCAGCTTGGCCGCCATCCGTGAAGCTCAGGGTGACGTGCTTTTCACCGCTGATGGAGATCTATGGCGGGCACCACTGGACGGCAGCAGCAGGGAGAACCTGACAGCGTCTGTCGCAGAAGATGTGGAATTTCATACTCTCTCATCTGATGAAGGAACCGCCGTGTTATCTTTGGGACTGTCCCTGGCACTCATGGAAATCGGCAGCTCCGCCAGCCCGGTGATCATGCAGACTTTCTCGAGCAGCGGTGCCATCGAGGCTGCTGATCCTTCTTTCCGCCCAGATGGATCAGCCGTGATCTATATGGAAATGCACGGTTCTTCACTCAAGTCCTATGATCTTGCCGATGGCAGCACATCGACTCTCTACACTCCAATCACCACTGTTAAGCGCTGGCTGGATTTTGGAGATATCCTGATCGTCGAAGATTGGGAGGGGTCAGGCTCGGAAGATCGTCAGCTTCATGTCGTTGACCTCGCCACGGGTCTCAGCATGCCACTGACTGCTGAGTGGAGCCGCGATTTCCTTTTAGGCCGCGATTGGCTGGCTACCAGTGAAGGCTCCACTGTCATTCATGCTGTCGAATATGCCGGAAAGGCCGAACTCTACGCCATCGACACCGCCACGGCCGCCGCCACGAAGCTGAACGGCAGCCTGCCTTTGGGTGGAAACGTCATCGCTTTTGCGCTCACGCCGGATGAGAGCACCGTCGTCTATCAAGCTGACCAGACCGCGGATGGTGTCTTCGAGCTTTTCGCTGTGCCGCTAACAGGGGGCACACCTGTGCGAATCAGCGAGGCGATGACGACCTCCTCCGGCGTGGCGGAGGGCTGGAGCATAGGCTCCTCCCAGCATGTCCTTTACCGTTCTGACCTGGGTACACCGGGCTACGCAAGGCTCTTTGGCTCTCCGCTGGATGGCGGGCCAGTGATAGAGCTTTCGGCCCCTGCAATGCCATCGTGGACCTCCGTGCAGGAGTTTGACATCGCGGAGGATGGCACGCAGGTCGTTTTCAACGCCGATCCGCTGCTCAACGGCCAGTGGACGCTCTTCAGTGCCAAGGTCGAACCTGCGGTGAGCCCCATCGCGGATTCCTTCTCCCTGATCAATGCCCCGCACGGCCCGCTGGCCTTCACCGTGGACGATCTGGAAACCGCGTCCGATGATCTTCAAATCACCGTCCAGTCCAGTAACGCGGGCTTGCTCGATCCGAACAACGCCGTGCTCGGCGGCAGCGGCACCTCGCGCACGCTCACCCTCACGCCAAACACGGATGCCTGGGGCCGCGCGCTGGTCACGCTGCTCATATCCGATGGCAGCCTCACGACGGCGCTGCAGTTCACCTGGACGGTCACGCCGGATACGAATGATCTGCCAACGAACCTGTCACTCACGCCCTCATCCATCGCGGAAAATCAGCCCGCAGGCTCGCTTGTGGGGCATTTTTCAGCTACGGATGCGGATGCGTGGGACATCCACAGCTACTCGCTCGTTAGCGGGAGTGGAGATGCGGACAATGGGCTCTTCCTCATCCAAAACAACGCCCTGCGTGCCACCGTGCCCTTCGACTATGAGACTCGCACCGCCTATTCCATCCGTGTGCGGGTCACTGACTTTGTCGGAGCAAGCTTCGAAAAGATCATCAACGTCACCGTGCAGGATCTGCGCGGCTTTTCCCAGCCCGTCACGCTGACCACTCGCGAGGGCATGGGCCGTTTCTTCGATGCGCAGGACTTCATCGACCGTTTCTTGCTTCAGGATGGTGGCTCGCTCGCGAAGATCCGCATCGAAAGCGCTCCGATGAATGGCACGCTGAACTACCAGTTCGGACGCCGGGACATCAACACGGCTGCGAATGCCGCGCAGGCGCTCGCCACTGGGGATGTGAATGGCGATGGCCGCCCGGACATCATCGCCGTGCTACCGGGGAGTGGTGATGCCGTTTGGTATGAAAACGGCGGCGGGGCCTCGCCTGCCTTCACCCGCAGGCACATTGCTTCCGTGCTGAACCAGCCGCGTGATGTGGCCGTGGGGGATGTGGACAAAGATGGCGACCTCGATGTCTTCGTGGCTGAGCACGGCGCGAACAAAATCCTCTGCTTCCGCAGCAGCGGCGGCAGTGCGCCCACCTTTGCCCCCATCACTGTTTTCTCCGGCGCGGGCGGCCTTTCCTCCCTCACCACGGCGGATATCGATGGCGATACTGATCTCGATGTCATCAGCACGCATCCGCTGGCCCACCGCGTCATGATTCATCGCAACGACGGCGCGGCCACGCCCGGCTTCATCGGCAACGTGCTCTCCACCACGGAAACCGGCGCGGCAGATGCCGTGGTCTTCGATGCAGACCTTGATGGTGATCTCGACATCGTCTCCGCTGCCGCCACGAGTGGCGATGTCGCGTGGTTCGAGCAAAACGGCGCGTCCTTCATCCGCCGCCCCGTCGCCACGGGCCTGCCACAGCCGTCATCACTGGCGCGTGCGGACATCAATGGCGACTCGCGGCCGGATCTCGTCATCGCCACCAGCGGTGACAACAGCGTGAACTGGTATCAAAACATCCCGCCTGCCACCTCCGGTGCCGCGCTGGCCTTCATGCCCAATCTCGTCTCCAGCAGCCTCGCAGGCGTCACCCATGTGCTCGCCACCGATTTCACCGGCGACAGCGTGCCGGACATCATCGCCTGCTCGCCCGTCGATGGCCGCCTCCTCGGCTTCCAGACCTTCCGTGGTGCTTCTGTGTGCTTTGCCACCCATCAGCTCGACAAAAACGCCGCCGGAGCCGCTGCCGTGGCCAGCACGGACTTCACTGCCAATGGCCGCCCCGATCTCGTCGCCAGCCATGCCAGTGCCAACACCATCGCCTGGTATCAGGACGAGCGCCTGCTCATCGGCGGCGATGAAGTCACCGTGCATGAGCTGCATAAAATCCGCTACCAGCCGCATATGAGCTTCACCGGTGATGATGCCTTTGGCTGGCGTGGTCACGATGGCGTGCAGTGGTCCTTCCATCCCTCCGTCGTCACGCTCAAGGTCATCGCCGCCGACTACTGGGACTGGCTCGTGGATGCCTTTGGCATGGAAAGCGTGAGCGACTTCTCCGAAAGCGTCACCATCTGGGGAGACAGCGCCGATGCCGATGGCGACGGCCGCAGCAACCTCCTCGAATACGCCTTCGACGGCGATCCCACCAGCGGCAGCGACAGCGGCGATGCCGTGGCCACCGCACCCCAAACGGAGACAGATGGCACCACCTACTTCCACCTCAGCTTCATCATGCGTCACAGCGATCCCGATCTCATCTACACACCGGAGGTCACCGCCGACTTCACGACCTGGAACAGCGGCCCGACCTACTTCCAGCACGTCGCTCCCGATGTCGTGCTCGATGCCGACTTCACGCAGGTCACCTACCGCTACCTTGTGCCCGTCACCTCCGGCAGCCCCGCAGGCTTCTTCCGCGTCAAAGTCGAGCGTGCTCCGTGATGCCTTTCCACTCGTCAAACCACCGCCTTTCCGCCACATGTACACGATGACCGCCCCGCTCGCCCCGAAACGCGCCACTGCCCGCACCGGCCTCCTTCCGCACACGCCGTGGACTCAGCTCATCCGCTCACGCGGAGGCGATACCGTCGCGCAGGAGGCCATCAGCCAGATCGTGGGGCTCTACTGGCGGCCCATTCATGTCTGCGTGCAAAAACGCGGCTTTGATGCGCATGACGCGGAGGACATCACGCAGGAGTTCCTTTCCAACATCGTGCAGAAAGGATACTTCGACCGTGTCGATCCCTCGAAGGGGAAGCTCCGCACCTACCTGCTCACCGCGCTGAATCATCACCTCGCCAATGTCTGGCGGGACCGCAAAACGCAGCGTCGAGGCAGTGGTGCCGCGCATGTCTCGCTCGATGCTGAGCCCGAAGAGGACAGCGCCCCGCTCGATCTCCCCGATCTTCGCACGCCCGATGATGAGTTCGACCGCGAGTGGGCGCTGGCCTTGCTCGACAACGTCATGAAGGAACTCCGCGAAGACTACACCGCGCAGGGCAAAGGCGAAGTCTTCGAGGTCATCAGCCCCGCCCTCGCCATGGGCGACGGCCAGACCGATGCCACCGCCATGGGCGAAAAGCTCGGCATGAACGCTGGTGCCGTGCGCGTGGCCCTCCACCGCATGAAGCTCCGCTACCGAAACCTGCTCTACCGCCAGGTCGCCGCCACCGTGGAAAGTGAAGACCAAGTCGAAGGCGAGATCCGCTCCATGATCTCCATGCTGAGGAGGAAATAGAATGGAAGACCACGATCTCGCCGCCGATCTCCTCGAAGCCGCTCTCTTCGGCTCCGAGGATCTGATCGACCAGGCGACGGTCGATCTCAGTGTCGAGCTGCCTTTGATCGAAGGTTACAAGCTGCTCCGTCTGCTCGGCGAGGGCGGCTTCGGCATGGTTTATGAGGCCGAACAACGAGTGCCGATTAAACGCCGTGTCGCGCTCAAGGTCTTGCGCCCCGGCTGCACCACGCGGGAGCTGCTCGCGCGCTTCGAGCAGGAGCGGCAGATGCTCGCGGTGCTGAATCATCCGCACATCGCGCGCATCTTTGATGCCGGTGAGACGGAGGACGGCAGGCCCTTCATCGCCATGGAGCTGGTGAAGGGCAGCACCATCGACCGTCATTGCCAAAAGCTTGGCCAGCGTGAGAAGATCAGCCTCATGCGCGATGTCTGCCGCGCAGTGGCTCATGCGCATCACAAAGGCATCATCCACCGCGACCTGAAGCCCTCGAACATCCTCATCGCGCACCCTGATGAAGGCCCGCCCGAGCCGCGCGTGATCGACTTCGGCATCGCCAAGGCGCTCGATGGCCCGATGGTCACCAAGGTCATGTTCACGCAGATGCGGCAGGTCGTCGGCACGCCCGGCTACATGAGCCCCGAGCGCCAGCACACCTCACAGATCAGCCACAGCGCGGACACCCGCACGGATGTCTTCGCGCTTGGTGCCATCCTTTGGGAACTGCTCACTGGCAAGACGCCCGAGCAGCGCCCCGAAGGCAGCGACACGCACATCAAACTCCCCACGACCAAGGGCGTGCCCGCCGAGCTTCGCTGGATCACCGAAAAGGCCACCGAGCCCGACATGGAGCGCCGCTATGCCAACGCCGACGGCCTCGCCGATGATCTCGATGCCTGGCTGGAGGGCCTGCCGCTGAAAGCCGGGCCGCGCAGTGCCTGGTATGTTTTTTCCAAATGGGCGGGTCGTAACCGCACCGCCACAGCCGCTCTCGTGGCCATGGTGATAACCCTGATCGCCTCCGTGCTGCTGCTCATGCAGAAGAACCGCGAGATCACCGTCTCCCTGAAGAATGCCGCTCTCAGCCATGCGGAAACCCAGATCCGTGCCGCGAACGAAAGTTACGCCAACGGCATGTCGAGATCACGCAGGCGCCCCGTGCTGGCGCTGGCAAACTGGACCCAGGCGCTGCGTCATGATCCCACGAATCAGGCCGCGCTCGGCATGGCGCTCAGCACGCTGAAACATCGCAGCTTCCCGCGTCCCATCGCACCCGCCGCAGCCCTGCCCGCAGGAAAGGTGCGGCATCTCGCGCTCTCAGCAGATGGCACCAGGGCCGCTGCCATCATCGAGTCGGAGGCAGGTGAGACTCTTCTCCGCCTCCGCCAGGGCAGCACGAAGGTGGAGTCACACCCCATCCCTGCGGATGGACGCATGACCCTGCTCGCCGTGTCCAAAGACGGACTCGTGGCCGTGGCGGCACCACGCGGACCTGTGGGCCTGCTGCAAAGCGATGGCACATGGAAGGCGAGTGAGCGCGAGCTGGAGGCTCTCCGCCACATCGCCTGGACTCCGCAAGGTCAGCTCTGGATGGTCGGCATCCTCGAGGTCTCCCGCTGTGATTCCGAGGGACGAGAAGCTCTCCAAGGAGTGCGCCTCGATGATCACGAGATACGCTCTGCATTCTCGCCCGACGGCTCCACTTTGGCAGTGGGCCTCAATGGTGGACGCATCCTCCTTTTCAATACCAACGATGAAGCTCCACGCCGCATCACCGCTGCCATACCAGCACCGTTTTCCGCTCTCGCGATCAGTGATCAGGCAGAGCGAGTGGCCGCCGCCTGGCGCAGTGGCGATGTCTGGGTACAGAAGGTGAATGGCACCACCAGCAGCCTGCGTGTGACGGAGAGCGTGCTGCATCTGAGCTTCATGCCGGATCAGGCATCGCTGCTCGTGCACAGCCCCGCCTCGATCACACACTGGAGCCTCAGCCAGAGCACTCCAGTCCAGACCCTCCCCCTCGCCGAACCGCTGAAAACACTGCTGCCACTGGAGTATTCCTGCGTGCTCATGCAGTCCAACTACGGACGCCCGACGCTGCAGGACATGAGCTCCAAAGGCGAGAGCGACATCCTGCCCGGATTCGAAGGCCAGGTCCATTGCGCGGCCACGCCGAAGGGTGATCTCATCCTCGTGGCGGATGAAGAGCAGCGCGTGGTTGAGTGGTTGAACCCCGGAGAAAATGCAGAGGTCATCCAGCAGATCCCGGTGATGGAGCACTGGCTGAATTTGCAGCCGCAGAGGGAAAGCCGCACTTGGTTAGGCATTCATGCCGGTGGTGAAATCTGCTCTCTGAGCCCCGGCGGTGCCGCGAGCCCCATCTGGCAGGCTGCCGAAGGCCCGCTGCGGCTCGCTGCGCTGAGCGCCGATGGCTCCGTGGTGGTGTTTGATCAACCCCAGTCCCCCAGTGTCTTCCTCATCCGCCGAGGTCAGTCACCCAAGATTCAGCCTTGGGGAAAGCCCAGCCGCATCACCCTTTCACCCGATGGCAAAAGGGCCGCACTAGGCTACCCCGCCGGCGACGTGCGTATCTTCGACACCACGACGGGCGAGCTCGTCAAGCAGCGTGACTGGCAGCGCGGACCGATCACCGCCATCGGCTTCATCGGCACAGATCGCATCGCCATCGCTGCAGCGAGTCAGGTGCGCATTTGGGAATGGCAGACGAACACCGTGCTGCCAACGCCCATCGACCTCAGTGGCGACCTCACCGCGCTCGCCCCATGCAGCCTTGGCCGCCGACTCGCCGCCGCTGGTGATGACGGCACGCTGCATGTCATCGATGTCGAGAGCGGACGCCGCATCGTCGGTCAGCTCTCTGGTCCTGCGCATAGTATCGCCCTGGCCTGGGAGCCTGATGACACCCGGCTCTGGGCCTTCGATGGCGAAGGTGCCGCGCAGACTCTCGCCATGCCGCCATCATTGCAGAAAGCACCTTCCTGGCTGCCAGATTGGATCGAAAATCACATCGGCATGAAGATCGACGCCGATGGTCGTGCCGAGCGCCTGCACGCAGGAGCGCTCATGCCAGTGCCCGCCGATGCTCCTCCAGCCCTGCGAGCCTGGCTGACGCCCCCGGCAGAACGGTAGCCGGTGGAAACCGCAGGGCTTGACGCTGCGCCCTCTGCCACGCATAGACAGGGCAAAACGCATGAAGATTCTCGCCGCCATGTCTGGAGGAGTGGACAGCAGCCTGGCGACGGCGCTGCTGGTCCGCGAGGGGCATGATGTGACCGGGGCTTACATGAAGAACTGGATCAATGAGGACGGGATCATCGGCCATTGCCCATGGGAGGAAGACATCACGGATGCGCGCAAGGTGGCGGATCAGCTCAGCATCGACTTTCAGGTGGTGAACCTGATGCACGAGTATCGCGAGCGGGTGGTGAAGTATCTGCTGGAAGGCTACCAGAGCGGGATCACGCCGAACCCGGACGTGATGTGCAACCGCGAGATGAAATTTGGTGTGCTCTGGGACTGGGCAAAGGAGCGCGGCTTTGACGCCATCGCGACCGGACATTATGCGCGCAAGCATGGCGAGCAGAGCATCCTGCGCGGCGCGGACCCGAACAAGGACCAGACGTACTTTCTGGCGATGATGCAGCCGGAGCAGGTGCGCATCGCGCTGTTTCCCATCGGCCATCTTTTGAAACCGGAGCTGCGTGAGCAGGCGCGGGCGCTGGGACTGGCGACGGCGGACAAGAAGGACAGCCAGGGCATCTGCTTCATCGGTGAGGTGAAGATGGAGGACTTCCTGCGGAACTATGTGCCAGACTCGCCGGGGCCGATCGTGGACCTGACGGGCAAAGTCATGGGCCAGCACAAAGGGCTGCATCTCTACACGTTAGGCCAGCGGAAGGGCATCGGCGTCGCGAGCCCCCTGCACAAGCAGGCTTACGTCGTCGTGGCGAAGCGTCCAGAGAGAAACGAGCTCGTGATCGCCATCGAGCAGGCGGACACGCCGCTGCTCTGGGCACGGCGGTGTACGCTGGCGGGTGTTTCCACGACGGGCGCCCCTTTGACAGAAATGCGGACGCTGAATGCGCAGCCGCGCTACCGATGCCCGGCTGGGCTGGCGGAGTTCTTGCCGCTGGGAGACGGGCGGGCGTCTCTCCTTTATCATGAGCCGCAGCGCGCTCTGACTCCCGGGCAAATCTGTGCGCTGTATGATGGCGCGCAGCTCCTGGGAGGTGCGATTTTTGAATCCATCGCGTATGACTGAGCTGCGGACGACGTTCCCCCTTCCCCACATGAAACTCCTGCTTTCCACCCTCCTTGCCCTGGCGGTTTTCCCCGCCGTTGCGGCTGACTTTGTGTCCCTCTTTGATGGGAAAACCTTCTCCGGCTGGCATGCGCCAGAAGGTAAAACACGCGGTGACGGATGGAAGATCACGAATGGTGAACTTCACCTCGACGGCACTCCCGGCGGCATGCTGCTGAGCGACAAGGAGTACACAAACTTCGAGCTGGAATGGGAATGGAAAGTCGAGTCCGGCGGCAACAACGGCGTGAAATACTGGGTCACAAAGGTCGGCGGCAAGGAATGGCTCGGCATCGAATACCAGATGATCGATGACTCCAAGCATCCCGACGGTCTCAAAGGCGGCAGCCACGTCACCGCGAGCATTTACGACATCAAGGAGCCTGCGAAAGACAAGCCCCTGAATCCTCCGGGTGAATGGAACACCAGTCGCATCTTGGTGAAGGACGGTAAAATCGAGCACTACCTGAACGGGAAGCTCGTCTGCGATGCAGACACAAAGTCGGAAGAGTGGACGACCCGCATCGCGGCAAGCAAGTTTAAGAACAAGGTCGGCTTTGCTCCCGGTCATGGTCACATCATGATCACAGATCACGGCGACGAGACCTGGTTCCGGAACATCCGCGTGAAGGAGCTGTAATATAAATCCCTGGAAGCCGGTGCGGGCAGGAATGCCCGCATCACCTCAGCTCTCAGGATACACTGCGACGGCCATGATGCCCTCGCTAGGCAGCCAGCCGACGACTTCCACGCGGCGCGGCACCGTGCTGGCGGCAGTCTTTTCCGTATCCATTCCCTGACGGACGGCATCGATGACTTTCTTCTGCGTGTCCGCATTCACATTGCTGCCGAAGAGATCGGCCAGCCTCGCGAGAACAGAAGCCGGGGCTTGAAGCCCGACCGTGGTCACAGGCTGGCGGCTCTGCCCGCTGGCGGCGATGTGCTCACGCATCATCTCGGGCGAGATTCCCGCAGGCATGAGGATGAGACGACGCAGACGCGCCACGGTGGGCGCATTCACCTGCGGCTGCGGCAGGGCGGCGGTCGTCGTCGCCGTCACCGGCGGCTTGATGGACTTCGTCGGCTTTAAAAAGCGGCTGGTCGTGCTCCCTGAATCCATCATCACCGGCATCTCCGGACCGGCGACGGGCAGCGGCAGCAGGCTATCCTGCGCCAAAGCGCCGATGCTGCTGAGGCTCAGAAAGAGCAGGATGGAGACTCGGGGGGAGGGAAAATTCACGGAAAAGGACGGCGGTTGTATCAGTCCGCCCCATTTCCGACAACATTAATTTTCACTTGTCTGATGCTGTTCAAAGAATGCCCCCCTACGAGAGCACACAGGCGCTCGGCAGATGCCGCCCAGGGCCGCATCTCCCGCTCGGCCGCACCCTGCTCCACCTCCGTGGTGTCCTCGTGTCCAGCTCATGCCCTTCAGCCATGGGCGGGCGCTTTTTAGGCCAGGGCGGCCCTTGCTGCTGCCCCAGCTTCACCGTGCAATCACGGGCATCACAGGGCCGCTCTCCGCCTTTTCATGGCAAGTCAGTGGCATTTTTTTTGGCATGTCAGGCGCTTTGCATGGGAGAGCCATGGATCTGTCAGGGGTGCCGCCGGATTGATGTGCCTCTGGCACTTGGCTGGTGGGTTCTGCACCTCATTCTGGCGACGTATCCGATCTGTCAGGCAGGTCAGACGCTTTCGATGCCATGACAGCGGCTTTTTTCTAGGCTGCAACGGCTTTTGATATGGCTGCAACAGCTCTTTAAATGGCTGCAACAGCTCTTTAAATGGCTGCAACGGCTTTTTGAGCTGCTGCAAGCATTGCAGCACTACAAAAAGCCAATGCAGTAAAGCTACTAGGCGCGCCGTGCTTTTAAAAAGCCGCTGAACCATGCACCCAAGCTGCCTGAATGAAACCCAAAGCCGTCGCAAAGCCCTGAAAAGCAAGGTTTTAAATAACAACCACTCCCAGCGGCAAAGGCTAGGAAGCACGCTGCCGAGAGACTGGGGTAAGCGGGCTCGGAGTCATCTTTGACGAGGCTCAAATGAGGGGCACATCGCCAGAATGAGGGGCGGAACCCATCGATCAGGCGAGGGATGCCTAAAAAAATGAGGGGATGAGGTAAATGATGATTGCCAAAAAATGCCCGATTTGATTAATATTAAAAAATGAAGCCGCAGTCAGCCTGCCATTTACCGGGGAGCACGATCTCCCTGCCGCGGCCTTATTTTAACCTGACACTGCCATGCCTGAGCCTCTTAATGCCCGGTGGAATGATGGGTCTGTCTGGAATGGCAACTTTGTCTGGTCTGCCGGACCAGGCACGCCAGCGCCGCCTCTTTTAGTCACGGATCAACCTCTAGCCCTCAACACAGCCATGGAATTCTGGGAAGTCACCAAATCACGAGCACAGGAAACGCTGCCGGTGTGGACACAGTATGTGCCGACGCTGAAGATCGGCGGCAAGTCGAACACAGACCTGGAGACGCTGATCGACGGCTTCGAGCCGCTGGTGCAGGCGCGCACGACGGCGCAGGACGACTACGATGCGGGCTACCGTGCCTGCCAGGACGGCCTGCTGCGCATGAAAGTGCTGGGCACCAAAGTGCCGGCGATCATCGAGGGCCAGCTCAGCGAAAACGCGGCCATCATGGATGACCTGGACGATGTGTACCGCAACAGCCCGCGCACGGAGGGCAGCATCCTCAAGCGTCTGCGTGACCTGCTGCCAGTCTGGGAGCGGGCAAACGCGGCGCTCGCGGCCATGACGCCCCCGCAGACGGCCATCATCCGCACGGTGGGGACGGTGGACTACACCGCCGCGCTGGCCCGCACGCTGCTGGACAGCTACACCGGGCTGGTGAAGGACATGAAGGACGAGGAGGAGGCGCTGGACGTGGCGCGCACAGCGCTGCGCGACCATGACCGCACGACGGACAAGCTGAACAAAGACTGGTACAAGGTGGTGAAGGCCAGCAGTGATCCGGGAGACGCCGTGTACGAGGCGCTGGAGGGCATCACCACAGAGCCAAGCACGCCCACGCCCGACACCATCGAGATCGACACCGTGGTGCAAGGCGGCGAAGAAGGGCTGCAAGCGCTTGTCTCCTACCTCCCCGGCGGTGGCGCTCATGCCACGACGAAACTTGTCAAATGGATGGTCGTGGGCGTGGACCCCGACTTCATCCACAGCGCGCCGCTGGACGCCAGCGGCAATGCGCTGGGCCCCTTCACCGTGGGCCAAGTGGTGCGGGTGATCACCGAAGTTAGCAATAGCTCCGGCACCCGCACCACCGCCCCGCGGACGATCACCCTCGAGGAGCCGATCGGCTAGCACAGCAGCGGCCAAAGCCTAACCTTTCATTCCCAAAGCCATGCCTGATGAAGAAACGGACGAGCCCTCTGACGAGGAAATAGCGCGCTGGCTGAGGACGCCGGAGGGCACCGCGGCGATGCAGCAAATCATTCGGGACACGGTGTCCGGTGAATACGGCGAGGTGCCACCCGAGCTGATGGCGGTGGCGGAGGGGGGGCTGGCAAAACATGAGCTTCTGCAGAAGCTGCTGGAGGTGCAGACGCGGGTGAATGGCTTGGTACAAAGGATGAAGGCGCCCGTCGAGGGGTCGCGCTGGCAGCACATGCATGATTTGAATGAGGAGATGAAGGCCATCATGGACCTGATGCTGGATCTCCCCGAACCAGAGCGGACGAAACAGATGCAGATGGCGCTGCCGGTGCAGAAGGCGCTGGAGCAGCTGGAAAAGGCCCAGTGACCCCACCCCGCCCATGCTGCGCTACCGAGATCACGAATGGCTGGTGAGGCACGGGCCGACGCGGTTTGAGGTGTACATCGCGGCGAATCACCGGAAGCCTGAGGATGTGCAGTGGTCCATGGAGCTGCATTACATCGCCGCCGGGGCGCAGTGGCGGCGGGTGCATGAGAGTCACCGGCCGAGTGTGCAGCTTACGGTGGGGTCCTGGGATCTGCCGGGCGCGAAGTGGACGAGCCTCGAGAACTGTGATTTCTGGGACCCGGACAAGGGGGTGCCGGAGAAGGATCTGTGGATGCCGGTCTGTCTGCGCATCAATGGTGGGGACATGGATGTGTCTTTTCAAGACGGGCCGCAGGCTGAACGCGAATTTCACCAGATGCTGTGCCCTAACTGGAAGGTGCGTGAGCGGCAGGGGCAGCGGTATCTGGTGGAGCTGGCGGCCTCCATGGGAAGCATCCTGCGGCCGCCGCCGGAGGAGAAGGAGGTGATGGTGCTGCCGGACGGGACGGAGGAGGTGGTGCAGGAGGAGAAGGTGGACCCGGCGGACTGGTGGAAGGGGCGGGCGGACATCTATGCGCTGGAGGAGGTGCCCTTTGGCAAGATCACGGTGCGTGTGCCGCGCAACGCGGCGGATCACCTGGCCTATGCGCGGCGGCGGGTGCATGACCTGTTAGGTCTGGGCCGCCCGCCGGAGGCGTATCAGATCAATGATTACCTTTCCGGGGCGCCGAAAGGTGAAGATGAGGAACCGGCAGCCAACGGCCTGTATGATGATGTGACTGTGAAGCTGCATTACCACGGATTTTACGAAGACGAATGAGCTGGATCGACTGGCCGAGGGATCCCTTCCCCAAGACGCAGGATGCTGCCAGGCTGACCTGCGATCTCACTGCTCCGGACATGGGAGGTCCGAGGCAGCGGTGGAGTTTTGGGTTAGGCCATCATCTGCCCTGGCCAAAGGAGGTGCCGTCGAAGTATGTCATCCAGCGGATCATCAATCTGGAGATCCTGGAGCTGGGCGTGCAGGTGGAGGATCTGCGGGAGTTTTCGGGCCTGGTGATCCGCTCGACGCCGGAGTGGCTGGTGAAGGTGCAGGAGAGCGGGCACTATGGGCATCTAGTGGAGCCGGTGCTGACGATGCATCACGGGAAGACATCCCTGGAGACGCAGGAGCATGAAGTGTGGGAGAACTACCAGAGCGTGGAGTGGGAGCTGCGGTTCGGTCAGCTCGATGGCACGAGCCTGAGCTGTGAGCTGGAGGCGTGGGCGCTGATCCCGGAGCACCAATTTCACCGCGAGGAGCCGGAGACGAAGGAGGAACTGGCAAAATTTGCCGAAGGGGAGCCGATGCTGCGGATGATGTCGCGGGTGGACATCAAGGCCGTGACGGTGGAGCTGCCGCGCTGCGGGGATGATCCGCTGCCGCTGGCGCGGCGTCGGCTGAAGGAGGCGCTGGGGATCGACGAATGGAAGGCGGAGAAGCTCTACTGGGAGAGCAACTACATCGAGATGCCGGAGATCAAGGCGGTGAAGGAACCGGGCTGGCGGAGCTCGGTGCGGTATGAGCTGCAATAGAAGGGACGCTGTTGTCAGGAGCCTCGTGCCCAGAGTTTGGAGCCCCGCCTTCAGGCGGAACCGGAGTCTGCGGAGCTGCGTCTGCTCCACCAGCTCTCTCGGACTCCGTTCCGGCTGAAGCCGGTGCTCCGTGCTCAGAGTTCGGAGCCTCAGATCATGTCCGTGGAGACGAGGATCACGCGCTCCTGTGTAGGACGCCTGTGGCGACAGCCCGGTCGTCTGCGGTGGAGGTGCTGCGAACGGGGGAGGAGCCGAAGGAAATGCGATTTTGGTTCGGGGAAGGCGGGTGCGAGCAAGGCTGGAGGAGCCGGGCGGGCTGACGCCACACCCGGCCTACGAGGGGGCGGCTGACAGCGCCCTGGATCTGTTCAACGACGCTCCAGATTGATGTCATCTGACCAGCGGAAGATGGAAGACGGGCGGTATGACGCATGTGGTACCGGTGCCCTCCAACTGCAAAGGTTGTCATGCCAGGTCTTTGGGTCTTGATCAGGGCCGGATGAGTAGATGATGGCGGGGAGTTGCAGGGTTGCTGGTGCTACAAGCTTGTTAAACCAGCCCGTTTGTCTGCCAGCTTCGGGATTGGCGATTTCACCGTCGTTGTTAGTGTCGAGGACGATGTAAAAGGGCTCTCCCCAAGCATCGACGATCTTGACGGGTTCAGGATTGGTGCCGTTTCCCACATAGGCTTCAATGATACCGAAAGTCTTGCCATTTCCGGATAAATGGTAGTCGAGGAAGCGGATCTTCCTCGGGTTTTGGGTTTCCTCCTCGCCGCGAAGGCATTCGATGAAGTCGCCTCTGGATCGACATATCGCGTCTCCCTTGGCGGTGATAGCCGGAACACTCGGCCAATGACCGTATTCAGCCTTGTAGGCTACCATCGACTTGGGGATCAACTTCATATCCTCTACCAAGCGGTTCAAAATGATATTGGATAGAGCCCATCCACAGACACAATCCGCCAGAAGGAGAAAGGTAACGAGCACTCCAAGCCAGATGAAACAACCTAACGACTTACGTTTAGGCTTTGAAGGTGGTGGCTGAGCTGAATCGGCGTTCACTAAAGCAGCCTACCTTGAGCCGCCCGGCGGAGTCGAGATCAAAGAAGCTCATGCGGCAGTGGAATGAGTTCGTCATTCCTCATTCTAGCTTCGTCATTGCCTCGCAGTGTGGCTGCTGAGGGCGCTCGATCACTTGCGGTCGAGGGTTTGATTGAGGTCGGTGGTTTTCAGGGTCCTGCTGCCGATTTTGAAGCTGCGACCGAGTTCGCGTTTGAGCATCTGCTCGGTGTGGAAGATGACGGGCTGGCCGCTGGCGGCATCGACGATCTGGAAGTCGCCCTGGCCGCGGCCCCAACTGCGGGTGATCTCGACGGGATATTTGCCGGCTTTGAACTGATGGGTGAAGGTCTTGCTGCCAAACTCCTTGTCGTTCACGAAGCATTTGCCGTCGCCGACGTCGAACTTCACATCGGTCTCCTTTTCGACGACGATGTAACCAAAGGCGCAGTAATAGACTTCGTTGGTGTGGGCTTTGCCACGGATCTCGCTCTCCACCATGGGCTTGTATTTGTCGATGAACTCCTTGCCGGTCTGGATCACGGCGACGCAGTGAGTGGGATACTTTTTGGCGTCCGTGTCACCGCCGAGATAGGCGCGGGCGATGAGGCCGGGGGCATAGCCTTTTGGCGCAACGGGTTTCACACTCTGGGCGGAGGCGGTGCCGAGGTGGCTGCCCAGGAGTACTGCGACGATGAGGTAAAGGCTGGGGAGCAGGCGTGCTTTCATGGGGTGATTCATGGAGTTTGGGGGCGGATCAAGGCTTGACGATGAACGCGCTGGACGGCGGCTTTATCTCATGAGCGGGCTTTGGCTGTCGAGCTTTCCTGCGGGGGATTTTCGACGGGGTGGCGCGTGCCGGGAAAGTGACGGAACCCACGTTGGGGTTCGCCCCTGAGTGAGATGTGGTGTGTCCGGTTTCCAGGGGAGCACTCGCCAAAGGCTCGGCACCCCTTCGCTATATGACGGAAGGCCGTTGGCCTTCTGAGTAATGACGAAGGGTGGAGGCAACTCAAGGCGCGACTCCCGAAGGTGCCGTGGAGGCTACGGAATGAGTGCGTCATTCCTCATTCGAGCTTCGTCATTGCGCGGCGCAGCCTCAGATCATGTCCATGGAGACGAGTATCTCGCGGGGCTTGGCTCCGTCGCCGGGGCCGATGATGCCGCGCATCTCGAGGATGTCCATCATGCGGGCGGCGCGGCCGTAGCCTAACCGCAAGCGGCGCTGGAAGAGGCTGGTGGAGGCTTTCTTTTCCTGGCGCATGACTTCGAGGCACTTTTCCAAGGTCTCTTCTTCTTCGCTGCTGACGCCGTTGGATTCGCCGCCTTCGCCGTCGGTCATGAAGTCGCCGCTGTCGGCATCGACTTTGACGTCGTAGATGGGTTTCCCCTGGGCGACGCAGTGGTTCACGATGGCGAGGATTTCATCATCGGTGACGAGGGCGCCCTGGCTGCGGATGGGCTGGGCACCGCCGGGGGGGACGTAGAGCATGTCGCCTTTGCCGACGAGGTTTTCGGCACCTTTGCGATCCAAGATGACGCGGCTATCCAGCGCGGAGGCGACCTGGAAGGCGATGCGGGTGGGGATGTTTGCCTTGATGACGCCGGTGATGACGTCGGCGCGGGGGGTCTGGGTGGCGACGATGAGGTGGATGCCGGCGGCGCGGGCCATCTGGGTGATGCGGGCGATGGCGCCTTCGATGTCGGCGGGGGCGGTCTGCATGAGGTCGGCGAGCTCATCGATGATGACGACGACGTAGGGCAGTGTGTCTGGGATGATGAGTTCCTGGCTGCGAGGCGGCGGGGCCTCGCTGTCGCCGGTCCAGATGCCGCTGTCTTCGATCGGGAGGACGTCGTCGTCCTCGTCTTCATCGGGGATGCGGACGTTGTGGGTGTCTTCGTCGTCGGCGTCCCAGGGCGGGGTGGAGTCGGCGATGTAGTCGAGGCGGACCTGCTCGGGGTGGGTGCCCTCCTGGGCGGCATCAGCCATGGCGGCGGCTTTGGCAAAGGCGCTGGAGGTGCGCTTTGGGGCGGTGACTTCGGCGGCGTATTCCTGCAAGGCGGCGATGCTGCTGCCGAAGGGGACGTCGGGGATGGGGCTGTCTTTGGCGGCGGCTTTGGCGACAGCGGCGGGCTTTGCGGCGGAAGCCGGACGGGCGGCGGGAACAGCCGCGCCTCGGGCCGGAGAAGCCGGTGCAGTGATGCCGGCAGCCGCGTTCGCTGCGGCGGTGGCGGCGCGTTTGCGGTTGCGGTTGTTGAAGGTCTCGAAGTTGCGGCAGGCTTCGCTGGCGAACATCTGGTAGCGGTTTTCCATCTCTTTGACGACCCAGCGGAGGGCCATGAGGGCCTTTTTCGGGTCGGTGACGACGGGCAGGGCGAGGTGGGGGAGGTCGGCGTAGTTCTGCATTTCGACGACCTTGGGGTCGATCATGATGAAGCGGAGTTCATCGGGGGCGAAACGGCAGAGGAGGGAGGTGATGATGCCGTTGATGCAGACGGATTTACCGGAACCGGTGGAGCCTGCGACGAGGAGATGGGGCATGGCGGCGAGGTCGCCGATGATGGTTTTGCCATAGACGTCCTTGCCGAGGGCGATGGGGATCTTGGCTTTGCCGTTGAGGAAGATTTCGTCCTCCAGAAGCTCGCGGATGGGGACGATGACTTTGTCGCGGTTGGCGAGCTCGATGCCGACGGTGTCCTTGCCGGGGATGGGGGCGAGGATGTTGATGCGCTCGGCGCAGGTGGCGCGGGCGATGTCGTCATCGAGGGCGGCGATGCGGGCGACGCGGAGGCCATCGACGGGGCGGACTTCGTAACGGGTGATGGCGGGGCCGCGGGTGATGTCGCCGGGTTCGACTTTGACGCCGAAGGAGGCGAGGGAGCGGATGATGGTGTCCTGGACGGCGCGCATTTCGCCTTTGTCGGCGGGTTTGGCCAGCTCCTCGGGCCAGGAGAGGAGGTCGAGCTCGGGGAGGACGTAGTCTTTGAAGCGGACGGTCAGGCTGCCGAGGGTGCCATGGGGCGCTTGTTCCATTTTTTGGGCGCGCTTTTTCTGCCAGACTTCGGAGAGCTTGGGTTTGTTCGCGTCATCGTGATGGGCGCGGGAGGCGGAGGAGTCGAAGATCTTCGGCTCGAAGGTGAGGCCGAGCTCGGGGGTGACCATTTTGCCGGAAGGGGCCGGAGTGGCGGCATCGGGAGCGATCTCGGTGCGCGGGGCTCTTTTCCGGCGGATGGTGACAGGCTGTCCATTGGCCGCTGCAGCGGCGGCTTCCTGGAGATCAAACTCCTGTGCCGCCAGCTCGCGGCGGATGCGCATCTGCTCCAGCCAGCGCTCGATCTCGCTGCGGATCTCGTCCATGACCAGGATGGGGTGCAGGCCGCTGGCGAGGAAGAAGCCGACGCCGTAGATGCCGCCGAGGAGGACGGTGGAGCCGACGGTGCCGAGGAGATTGGCGAAAATGCTGCCGCCAATGAGATAGCCGAGCCCGCCGCCGCCGCCGAGCGGGGTGATGTCGTCCCGAGAGTTCAGGATGCCCTGGACCTCGAGGATGGCGGCCGAACTGATAATCATGAGAATGACGCCGAGCCAGGAGCGGCTGGAGACGCGGATGTTTGAAGCCAGCTTGCAGACGCCAAACCAGGTCATGCTGACTGGGACGAGGTAGATGGCCCAGCCAGCCAGCCAGAGTCCGCCCCAACTGAGGATGGCACCGACGACGCCGACGAAGTTGTGAGTCACGTTTGAGTTCTCATCGGCAAGGCTGCCGGGAATCCAGCTCGGCAGATCGCGAGGATCATAGGAGATCAAGGCAAGCAGAAGCATCGCTGCGAGGATGAGCAGGCCGATACCAATGGGATCATTCCAGGCACTGGCCTGTTTTTGATCACGGGCACGCTGGGGACGGGCGGCGGAGACGGCCGGGGGCATGGGAAAAGTGAGGGAAAAGGTTCGTGAAGCTGCTAATTGCTTAAATAAGCCAAAATATCTTGAGAACTCAATCAAGAAGTCGCTTCAAGGAACATTCACATGAACAGCGATGCCGACTTCGAATTGCGCTTCGACCTTGATCGAGCACAGTAGCTTTCCAGAGAGGTGACGCTTCCGGCAGCAAACCGATTTTTTGTTCTCGCAATCTCGATGAGCTGTCGAGTAAACTGAAAAAGTAGTGTGTGCGGTCATTCCACTGAATTCCCACATACCATGGTCCTTTGAAGTCATACGCCCGAAGGACACAGGCTCGAAACCTGCTTTGCATCAGCCCCCAATGAAGCCATGAAAACGTATCTTCACAATATCATCGGTGTCCCAGCAAGGACGCTCGTCTTCCTGGTCGCCACACTGCCAGCAGCGGCCTTTTTCCCCGAGCCAGACCCGCTGAGCATCGATCTAGGCACCACTGGAGTCGTGAATGTTCGAGGCGATTCTGACATCGCTAAGGTCTCTCTTCAGAACATCGTGATAGACTCATTTCCAGGAGGAGTGACACATGACTTGGTGGGGACGCGCAATGGCAAAGGTTTTGTGCCTGTGACTTTCACAGGAGTAATTCCGGGAAGTTATTTCGTGACTTTCTCCGGGAAAAACAATGGTTTCGATGTGTCTGGAAGCACGACCATCATTGTCAAAAGTCCGCCGGGAACTTCAGCGCAAAATCCCCGGTTCGCCATCGCAGGGGATCCGATCAATACTCGGTCCGGTGAGTATTTTGGCTCTGAGGCTGTGGATCTCAATCTCGGAGGCCCCATGCCGCTCTTCTTCGCCCGTTATGTGGCATCCAATCTTACTGCGGATGACCTGGTGCAGTCGGCACTCGGCACGAACCGTTCGCACAACTTCGCCTCACGAATGATTTCCGAGGGAGATACGTTCAAGCGTGTGATCCTGCCCAGAGGCCGGATGCTGCGCTTTGACAAAGTCGGGAAAAAGTGGGTGCTGAAGCTTCCACTGGATGTGCCCTTCCAGCTCGTGGAGACCGCTGGCAGCTTCCTGCTAGGCCATCCACACACGAAGCAAATCTGGACCTATGACGCCACGGGCAGGCTGACAAAAATCGAAGACGGCAAGGGCAACGCGCACACACTGACCTACACGGCGGGCAAGCTGAGCAGCATCAGCGATGGCCTCGGGCGCGTGATCAATATCAGCCAGCCCGGGACCACCATCACCAGTGTGGATGGAGTGACCGGCCCGGAAACACGAACGGTCAGCTTTGCCTATACCAGCGGCGTGCTGACTTCTGCGACGGACTACGGCGGGCATGTGACCACTTATGCAAACAGCAGCGGGCTGCCCACCGGCATCACCCGTCCGGAGGGGAACACGCTTTTCACACAGCTCTACGACGCCAACAACAAAGTCATGAGCCAGACCGAGCGTGGGACGGATACGAGCACACTCGGTTATGCTCCGACGACGACCACCTTCACTGATCCCACCCTGGCCACGCTGGTGGACACGTATGATGCCAATGGCCGCCTGACCAGTCATGCG